>CAYNNW010000401.1:2116-2421 GCA_964398435.1 uncultured Gaiellales bacterium
AGGCAGTATTGCTGCGGTCGCTCGCCGATCGCCCACGTCCAGTGTCCAGTCCTACTCAGTCAGCGCCGACGTCGAGGATGCGATCGCCACCGCCCAGTCCGCGATCGCCAGCGCCGAATCCGGGTTGCTCGAGGTCGACCGTATCGCCGAAAGCATCCGTGACGGATCGGCGGATCCCGATACGGCAAGTCGGCAGGGATCAGAGGTTCTTGATCGGGTTGATGACTCAGTCGCAGTTGCCGAGCAGCAGCTGGAGACACTTCGAAGTGCGCTTGCCTCTGATCTGCCGACCGACACCGTGGAGC
>CAYNNW010000402.1:0-2414 GCA_964398435.1 uncultured Gaiellales bacterium
CGCTGGGGATATCGGCAATTTCACTGGATCGCTTGAGCCTTCAATCAGGCCCCATTTCGGCCGTTTCGGCAGGACTCCTCCAGCCCACGTCCAACAATCACTGTATGGGCGAATTTCGGCTTGTAGATGCGGTAGAACGCTATATGTCGTCGGTTGAGGCTGCCGGATACTCGCCACACACCCTCAAGGCCTACAGCACCCGGCTGAACGACTTCACATCAACGCTTGGCGAGAATGCCGAATTTCCGATTTCCTCGGAGTCGATCCAGCACTATCTGGCATCGCTGCGACGGCGACGGATCGGACGGCGCGTCGGGGTCTCGACCCAGACCCTGGCCCACGCGTATGCCGTGCTCAGCGGCTTCTTTCGCTTCTGCGAACGAACACTGCGGATCGAGCCCAATCCCATGCGCGACGTTTTGCGTCCCCGTGGCGAGACCTCCGTCGACGACGAATTCCACTCATTGACGAGCGAACAGCTCGACACGCTGCTGCAGGTCGCGCGCGAGGGCTGGAGCAGCGACGACGGCCCCGCCGATCTGCGCTCGCTCAACCGGCGCCGCGAGGATCACCTGATCGTGGCACTGATGGGGCTTGCCGGGCTACGCGTCAGCGAAGTCTGCGCCCTGGACCGCTCTGATATCGACGGTGACCTGGTCCATGTGCTGGGCAAGGGGCGCAAGCGACGCACCGTGCCGCTGGCTCCGGAGATCATGCAGGCCCTGGAAGAGTACGTGCCACCCGTTGGCCACACCCACCTGTTCGGGCGCCCGACCGACCCGACACGCCGAATCGCCCCCTATGCAATTGAACAGCGGATTCCGCGCCTTGCCCGTCGTGCCGGAATCGTCGAGCTGCGGGTGACACCACACGTGCTGCGCCACACGTTCGGCTCACTGATGCTTGCCGCAGACCCAACGGCGCTGATACCGACGCGCGACCTGATGGGTCACGAGAGCGTTGAGACCACCAACAAGTATGCGCACACCCGCGAAGAAGCACGTCGAATGGCGCTGCTGTCGATGCACGAACTTCGCAGCCGCACGGCAGGTCAGATCAAGTAATCCTGCAGGTACGGAGCCTCTTTGGCCAGGTCCTGCAGCGCTCGGTGCTCCAACTGGCGAACGCGCTCGCGCGTAACGCCCAACTCGTTACCAACTTCATCGAGGAACCGCGGTTCGTTCCCGCCCAGTCCATATCGCAACTCAAGGACGCGACGCGACCGCTCACCGATCGACTGCAATGCCTCTTCCACCGCATTGCGACGCATCGATCGCACCGTCTGTGAGAACGGGTCGCCCGCCTGCTCATCCTCGAGCATGTCGGCAAGATCACTCTCGCCCTCACCGACCGGTACGTCGAGTGACATCGTGTCGTCGAGCAGCTGTTGCAGCTCCTCAACTTCGATTGGCTTGACCCCCAACTTGGCGGCCAGCTCCTCAGTGGTTGGTTCGCGACCCAGCGTCTGGAACAGCCCGCGGTGTTCGCGCTGCATCTTCCGGACCTGATCAACGATATGCAGCGGCAGGCGAATCGTGCGGCCCTGCGTAGCAATCGCACGGCTGACCGCCTGCCTGATCCACCAGGTCGCATAGGTCGACAGTTTGAATCCCTTGCTGGCATCGAACTTCTCAACGGCCCGCATCAGGCCGATGTTGCCCTCCTGAATCAGGTCGAGCAGGGGCACACCGTTGCCCTGGTAGCGCCGGGCAATCGAGATCACCAGTCGCAGGTTGGCCTCGACCAGGCGCGACTTTGCGCGCTCGTCGCCAGCATCCTTGAGGATCGCAAGTTCGACCTCCTGCTTGGCGGTGAGCAGTGGCCCGTCATCGAGCTGCGAGACGTATGTACGAAGCAGGTCGAGTTCCACCTCGCTCGCCGCTGCACCGCGAGCCCGCTTGACCCGGGCGGCGACCTCGTCATCGGCGCCTTCAACGACCGCAAGGTCGTCTACCGCTCCCAGGTCGTCATCTTCACCAACGTCGTCGACATCGGGAACCGCGGTCACGCGGAGCACGGCATCCGAGGGCGCTGATGACTTCGCCCGCGCGGACTTGCCCCGTCGGCCAGCCGAGGAGCTGTCATCACCGCCTGATTGTGGTCGACGTGCCATGGATCACCGTGTCCGTGTGCGGCTGCGAACCTTGCTGGTTGACCAGTTCCCAAATTCGATCGAACGCATACCTCCGCAGCAATATTTGTGCCGCATCCGCTCGCTGCTCAGGCTGTCAGATCGATCAGTGATGGCCGATCGTCATCATCGTCGCTGTGGCGCCCGGTTGCCGGCGCCGTGTCGTCTGTGCCAGGCGTGGTGGGAGCACTGCCGTGGTCCGCCGCTGTCGTTGGCGTCCAGACAGCGGCCTCTTCGTGGTCCTGCCGTTCCGCTTCCTGATGCTCACGCCGCTGCTTGTCAT
>CAYNNW010000403.1:0-2402 GCA_964398435.1 uncultured Gaiellales bacterium
CCTCGAGCGTTGCCGAGAACAGCATCGTCTGCGTGCGCGATGTCATTCGCTCGACGATTTCGTCCACCTGGGGCTGGAATCCCATATCCAGCATCCGGTCGGCTTCGTCGAGGACGAGCATGCGGATCGCGCCCACATCGATGCGACGCGAGCGCATCAGGTCGGCCAGACGGCCGGGCGTCGCCACGACGATCGCTGATCGGGCGGCACGGCGGGCCTGGGGAACGATTGGTGCTCCACCGTAGACCGATGTCACCAGCATGTTCTTGCCGCGGGCCACTGGCGAGAGGTCTTCACACACCTGGATGGCGAGCTCCCGGGTTGGAACAAGCACCAGTGCCACCGGCGAGTTGGTACCCACCTTGATCTGTTCAATCAGTGGAATGCCGAACGCCAGGGTCTTGCCGGAACCGGTCGGCGATTGAACGAGCATGTCCTGCCCACGAATCGCTGCGGGAATGACTGCAGACTGAATTGCGAATGGGGCAGTAAAGCCTGCCTGCGCAAGCGTTGCGGCGGTCCGTTCGTGCACCCCGGGAAGCTCGGCAAAGCCACCTGTACCACGTGCTGGAGTCGGCATTGCACTTGCCGCTGGCCGGTCTGACTTCTCAGTATGTGCAGGCCGCGAGGATCGCGTGGGCCGCCCCGGTCGCCCAGGTCGTGCCGGTCGTTCCGGTCGTTCCGGTCGTTCCGGTCGTTTGGTGCGTGCCGGTCCTGTTGGACGGGGTGGGCGACCCGGTCGCTCATCCCGTGCCATCCGTGCAGGTCGCTTGGGGCGCGCAGGGCGCTCCGACTGATCACTCTGCGAGTAGGAAGACGGAGCGTGCTCCGAGGAGTGTGAGCGCGGGACCGATACCGAACTGCTGCGGCGGGGCTTGGCCCCCCGCTCACGGCGTGGAGCCGGTCGGTTGTGTGAGCGTGGTGTTCGTGGTGCCGCTGGCTCGCCCGTTGCGGAGCCGCCGTCGCGCTCGGCTGGCAATGCTCGCATCTGCTCGTCGGATGGCCCGCGGGTTCCCTTGCGATGCTTCTTCTTGGGGCCGGTTCGCTGTGAATGCTTGTGCCCGTCCGGGCGCTGCGGACGCCGCTTGGGCTTCTTTGCCCCGCGTTTGGCAGGTGCGCCCGCGGCGCGTTGTGTTGAGCCGCTTCGGGCAGGAGTCGCTGACATGGATTGTCCTCCGGTAGGTGGGAGGCACCACCCCTCGTGGTCATCCCGTCACTCGTCGCGGGGATTCTTGTCCAGCGGCCGTGCTGGCGTACAGCACGATTCAGTGGGACGGCCTCATCAGGGCACAGTGGTGGGCAATACGAATGGGCAATGCCGTGGCTGGCCGAACGGTTCGGTACGCTTGTGGCCTCCCATGACGAATGCCTCGACCCGCAGCACACAATTGACCACTGAGGTCGGAATAGACCCCGACGAACTGGCGACGTGTCTCAAGGTGCTGTCAGACGTCAGCATGCTTCCGGCGGATCATCCGGACGCTGTTGCATTGCAGCGTGCGACCGCGGGGCTGTACAAGGCGGTGCGGAAGGCGCGAAAGACGAAACGGCGTCAGGAAGTGCTCGCAGCCGATGCTGCAGTAACCGCCCGCACGGCAACCGGTGCCCCAGGGCGGATCGATGACGAAACGCGGGGAATCCCGCTGGTCACCACTGCCGAAGATCCGATCGCAGGCGTGCTCATCCAGCCTCGCGGGTGTTATATCTGCAAGCAGCGCTACCGCGTGGTCGACTCGTTCTACCACCAGCTGTGCCCCGACTGTGCGGCGGACAGTCGATCACGACGTGATGCGCGAACGGACCTGCACGGACGGCGCGCGCTGCTGACCGGTGGCCGGGCCAAGATTGGAATGTACATCGCACTTCGTCTGCTCCGTGACGGTGCAGACACGGTTATTACAACCCGCTTTCCGAATGATGCGGTGCGCCGATTCGAGGCAATGCCTGACGCCGATGAGTGGATCGACCGACTGCACGTGGTCGGCATCGACCTGCGCGATCCTGCCCAGGTAACAGCCCTCGCTGACCGCATCGCCTCGCGTGGGCATCTGGACATCCTGATCAACAACGCCGCCCAGACCGTGCGCAGATCGGCGGCCAGCTACTCGGCGCTGATCGAAGCTGAACGACAACCGCTGAACAGATCGCAGCAGCAACGAATCCTGTCGTGCACGACTCCGGAACGGTCGGGAAGCACGATGTCGCCCGACCGCGCCCCGGCACGGTGGTCGCCTACCCCGGAGGCAGTAACGAGCCTGGCGTTGACGGCGAGGTCCGCATCGTTTGAGCGGATCGATGATGGTACGGCGATCGATGCCGCTGGCCTCGTTCCGGACCTGGATGCAAGCAACAGCTGGATTCAGAGTGTTGAGGAAGTCGACCCGGTGGAGCTTCTCGAAGTG
>CAYNNW010000404.1:0-2391 GCA_964398435.1 uncultured Gaiellales bacterium
ATTTCTTGTTGAGGAGGCGCTGTCGGTGCTCGGATCCGGTCGTGTGCTTGATATGTGTACCGGAAGCGGTGCCATAGCTCTGGCTCTGGCTGACGAGGCGCCGGCCCACGGCTGCTCTGGCATCGAGGTGGTTGCCACGGATCTGTCGTTGGATGCACTTGCGGTAGCGCGGCGAAACGCAGACGAGCTGGGATATGCAGTCACCCTGGTGCATGCTGATCTCGATCAGCCACTCGGTCCAACCGGGCGCGCTGCACTCGCAGGGCGATTTGATGTCGTGACATGCAACCCTCCGTACATCGGTGATGCTGACCGGGATCAACTGGATGCCGCAGTTGCCGGGCATGAGCCTGCAATTGCACTTCATGCGCCGGGCGGTGATTCTGCTGCAATGTACGCCCGGGTTGCTGATGCGGCAGTTCGTCGACTGCGTGCGGGAGGTACGCTCATCGTAGAGATTGGCGCGGGGCAGGCCGCGGCGGTGCGAGATGTTGTTGCGCGAAGGGGATTTGTTCAGGTGAAGGTGACTCCCGATCTCGCTGGAATCGATCGGGTCGTATCGGGGAAGTTGCAGCCCGTATGACCGATCAACTGCCGGACGAACCAGAACAGATCGAGCGTGGAGCAGCTCCCCAGCGGTATCGTTCTGTGCCCTCGAAGAAGGCGCTTCGACATATGACCCAGCCGATCCGTGCGGCTCTCGCTGCCGGAGGGGTGGTACTGCTTCCGACCGATACGGTGTACGGCATCGCGGCCGATGCTCGTGATGAGGCTGCGGTTGGCAAGCTTCGCGACGTCAAGCAGCGAACAACGGACCAGCCGATCGCAATCATCTTCAAGTCTGTTGAGCAGCTGTACAACGAACTCCCTGATCTGAGCCCGCGAGCGCGCGCTGCGATCGATGAGCTGTTGCCGGGTCCATACACGTTGTTGGTGCGGAATCCGGGCGGGCACTTCGCCTGGCTGTGTGGTGAGGACGCCTCGATCATTGGTGTGCGAGTTCCGTTCGGGGCCTACGATCTTCCGCCGCTCGCAGCAACCAGCGCGAACGCGCCGGGGCAGCCGGAGGCGATTCAGATGTCGCAACTTCCGGAACCGATCGTGGATGCAATCGATGCTGCACTCGATGTTGGACCGATTCGCGGTGCCTCGTCGACAATTCTGGATCTGACGGCATGGGAAGACGACGAATCGCAGCTCGCCTTCGATGTCGGTCGGATCATTCGAGATCCCCGAAACCTGGGCCACCGCGCCCTGATGCTGCTCGATCAACCGACGTCGCACGGTGCCCGCTTTCGACACGACGTCGCCATGCTCAAGTCGTGTGCACCGGGGAGGCGCTTTCGTGATCGGCAGGAACGCAGACAACATGCAACGTTCCTCTCACGAGTTGCAACCATCGCTCTTGGGGGGCTCCTGGTGGCACTCGGATTCGCGATGATGGTGCTCCCGGGCCCTGGCGTCATCTCGGTGTTCGTCGGCCTCGGCATGTTTGCGGGCGAGTCGCGCCTGATTGCGTCGTGGCTGGATCGGTTGGAAGTACCACTAAATCGCGTGTATCGCGTGCTGAGGGACCGCCTGGGCGACGGCTGGCTCGCTCGTGTGGTTGCCCTGATCGTCTTGCTGATCGGTGGTGCAGTCACGCTGTGGGTCAGCCTCACGCTGACCAGGTTAGTGCAGTCACACGTTGGCTGGATCTGACGATCGCGTAGTCAGGTGATCAGGCTGCTGCGGCAGGCGTCACGCTGCCGGCTCCGGTAGCTGCATCACCTGCCGGCTGGTCGCCGTAGTACGTTCCGAAGACCTTGGAGCGGGCTACCTGGTCCATCAGGTAATCAACTCGGCTGGCGTCGGTTCGCTTGGCACCCTCGGAAATCGATCCCGGTGCAATCAGCTTCCGAACATCGACACGGCCCCAACCCTGCTCCTGGTTCGGCGTACCCGACAGCGTTCCAGACGCGGTCAGCGCGTCACGGATCTCGTTGAAGGAAGCGTTCGGATGTGCCTGCAGGTACAGCGCGACTGCGCCGGCCACGTGTGGTGTGGCCATCGAGGTACCGCTGGCAGGGTATGGCTTGCCATCGATGATGAAGGTATCGCGGAAGGTCCCGTCAGGGTAGGTCGAGTACGTCATCACGCCAGGGGCCGTTACCTCAGGCTTCGGCCGATCAGAGTAGTCCGACGGGCCGTACATGCTGAAGAACGCTCGCGAATCATCCTTCTCGGTTGCACCAACGGTGATCGTCTCGGGGTACATACCGGGAACCGCCACACGACCAGGCTGTGCCTTGCGATCGTTGCCGGCCGCAAAGACCGGGATGATGCCGGCGCGTCGCCAGTTGCGCAGCGCGATCCAGAGGAACGGGCTGTTCACGGGAGCGCCGCCCCAGG
>CAYNNW010000405.1:0-2389 GCA_964398435.1 uncultured Gaiellales bacterium
GATCACCAACGGCATCAAGATCGCGGGATGCGCGCTGATGCTGATCCACGTGCATTCATCGAAGCTCTTGTCTCGACGATGACTTTGACGCTATCTGTCTTTAGGCAGGGCCGTATTCCCGATCCGCCCAGTCTGCACTACCAGCCGATCTCCAGCGCCCCGATCACGAGAGCTCTTGCCGACCCCGACTTTCCGTGTGCTGCACTGGGGCGTCTTGCGATTGCAGTTGCTCTTCTAGGACGAGGGGAGGACGACGGGCGCTGGCGCCTCGAACTGGGATCTCCGGCGACCCCAAGTCAAGGTGTCTTGCGGCTGGAGTCGAGGGGCGAAGTGTGCCGGGTGTTCATTGTACGCGACTCTCGGGCGCTTGCCCAGTTGGAGGCCGACGGAATCGTGGATCACGCCGACCAGGAGGTCCTAGTGATCCACGCAGAAGCCGCACGCCGCCCAACCGTCCGCTCGCCCCGAGGGCGGTATGGGCGAACTGGGCACAGTGGCGCTCGTTACGTCGATCTGGAAGGCCTGTGTGCAACAGTGCACACAACGGACGAGTTGTTCGAATGGTTCAGACTCGAAGGAGCGCTGCCGTGAGTCTAGGAGTCGCCACCGTCGTCTCTGCCCTCGAGGATGCTGGGTTCGAGCGTCTCCCGACGCCGCTTCGGGTCGCTGACGCGGACTTCGCCTTCGACGCAGCAGTCAGGGGGACTGGGGTTTCCAATGACCTAGTCGTCGTCGCCTCGAATAGCTCACCGCCTCGGCGCTTGATCCAGTTGCTGTCCGGACTCACCAGGACACTTGATCGGGTGAACTCGAGGCGCCCTGTGACGATAGTGCTGCTTGGTGCATCGCGGGAACCGTCCATCACCACGGAGTTGGAGCGCCTTGCTCGTGTGCTCACGGTTGCCAGTCTCAATCCGGACGAAGATGAAGCCAAGCACGCTATTGCAGTTCTTCTGCCCTTGACGCTGCCCGCAGCTAAGGGTCGCGGCCGAGATCCGCTTGCCGAGGTTGCTGATGCCATAGGACCGTCGCTCTCAAATGAACATCGGATGCTGATCGAAGCGGCCATGATCGGGCCGAATGAAGTTCGCGACACGTTGCGCCGGTTCATTGACGACGCTGTCCAAGGCGAGCCTAAGGGGCCGGACTCGTGACCAGTCTCCCATTGAACAGCATTTCGATCTCGGACTTCCGTCGGCTAGAGAACAACCGCGTACTGCCCTTGGACGCGCCGATCGTCCTGCTTCACGGCGCAAATGGCGCAGGGAAGACTAGCGTGCTCTCGGCGCTCGAGCTCGCGTTGACGGGTGAGATTCGGAGTATGCGTCGTCACGATGCACGCTACACAGCCCATCTGCCTTTCCATGGGCAGGAGTTTGCCACCTTGCGTGTGGAGGTGTCAGATCAGCTCGCGGACGGCCGCGAGCCGATCACAATGACAGTTGGTGGCTCCCGGATTGACGGTCGTCCAGCTCTTGAGCCCGAGGCCGCTCGATTCTACGCAGAGCGGTGCTACCTCGACCAGGTGTCCTTGGGTCAGTTGCTGGAGCTCTACCAGTACAAGGAGGGGAACGAAGAGTCCGCCTTGGCGCGTTTCGTCAACGAGCTACTCGGGCTTGAACAGCTCGACGCACTACGAGCGGGCCTCGCCGACGCGACCGACTTCCGAAAGCTAAAGAGGCTGTCCGATGCGCTGGCTGACGCGGAGGACGAAGTGCGACGGGCAGATGAGGAACTGACGCGCGCAGTCGGTGAACTGGAGCCCGCAAGAGTCGCTCTTGGGCGATCTCGGGACGCCCTTACCGTACCTTTGCTGGCGCTCGGACTCGCATCCCCGCCAGCTGGGGACCGCGAGCTCGTACAGCAGGTCGAAGGACTACTCAGGTCACGCCGCCCATCGGAGGAGGTGTCGGAGGCAGCCGAGCTCAACAGGGCAGTGATTGCTCTAGGCGGAAGAATCGAGGGCTTAACGAATTGGCCAGCCGCGATGCGCCTCGAGGAAGCGAGGGCAAAGCTAGCCGTTGCCTCGTCGAACTACAGGGATTGGCGAGAGCGATCGCAACCAGCCATCGAAGCCTGGAGCGCGGATGCGGCTGCGCATCTTCCGCAGCCTCTGACGACAGGCACACTCGACGACGAACTCCAGCGGATTGACCAGAAGCTAATCCAACAAGCCGAGATATCAGCTGAGTTGGCGCGACGCGAGGATCAGATTGCGACAGAAGTGCAGGCACTCACTGCGGTTCAGGTTCAGCTGTCCGGCGCACAGGAGCAGGCGGGTGCACTTGCGGAAGGCCTCGCCGCCATCCGTGGACAGTTTGTGGGCAACATCTGCCCTGTCTGCGATCGTGACTTCAGCGAGGTCTCATCCGTACATCTGACGGATCAC
>CAYNNW010000406.1:0-471 GCA_964398435.1 uncultured Gaiellales bacterium
TGAGGCCGTGGCAGCTGGGCAATTCGGCTATCGCATCGGAGTGATGGGCAGCGATGAGTTGGGCAGGCTTGGGCAGCAGATCGACCTGATGGCAGAGCAACTGGAGGACCTGGACAGCGCTCGAATGCGGATGCTTGCGGCCGTCTCACACGAGCTGCGAACGCCTCTCACAATCATCAAAGGGCAGGCATTTGGAATTTCTCGGGATATTCGTGACGTAGCCAGCGTGGAGCGGCGAGTGCGCCTGATTGATTCGGAGGCTGAGCGGCTGGCAGTAATGATTGACGATCTTCTTGAAGCGTCCACACTACGGGCAGGAGGCGTGTCAATTTCGCCCGCTGCAGTGGATGTCCGTCGACTTGTTGAGTTATCCGTCGCGCGGTTTGATGTTGCTGCGCGAGAACGTGGCGTGTCGATTGTCAGTCGAATCCCGGCCGCCGACCTGTCGGTCATGGCAGACCGCAAGCGTTT
>CAYNNW010000406.1:481-2389 GCA_964398435.1 uncultured Gaiellales bacterium
AGTTGACAACCTGGTCGGCAATGCCATCGCACATGCTCCCCGATCAAGCACTGTCTGCATCGTTGGAAATGACATGGACGATGGCGTGGAGCTGGTGATTGCCAATCGTGGCGAGCCGCTGTGCGATTCGCTCATCGCACAGATGTTCGAGCCGTTCAGCCAGGGGCGTCATCGGACCGGGCGCGTCGGGTTGGGGCTCTCGATCGCGCGTGATCTTGTCGAGGCACACGGCGGGAGGATCTCCGTGTCATCGACCGGTGGATGGATTCGCATGCGAGTATGCATTCCACACCCGGTTGCACATAAAGTTCCGTTGGCGCGGCCTCGATTGCTGCCCGGAATGGCAAAGGGTGCTCCTGTCGCTGGTGTTGGTAAGCCTGGGCAGCAGGTCGTGGCGACCTGAGATGGGGATGGTTCTGGTCATTGGAGCGAGCGGCGGTGTTGGCACGACTGACACCGTATGTCGACTCGTCACGAGGCGAAAGAGTGGCATTCCCTCTGCAGAGCATGTGCTCTCCGGCGGAGCTGAGCGTCGACGGATCGCAGTTGATCTGGACCTGTCGGCGGGCGATGTTGCGAGGAGGTTCGGCCTGCAGTCCAAGCCAAGTATTCTGGATGTGCAGGAGGTCGATAATGCTGGCCTTGTCTGGGCAATCGAAGCTGCAATCCAACACCCAGCGAGACCATTGATTAGCAGACGTGGGGGCGCCGAGGGTATTGGGATTATTGCCGCGCCCGAGTGCCCTCTACTGGCTGAGGGTGCGCATGCCAGGCGCGTTGCTGATGTGCTCGGGTCGATATCGTCGATGTATCCGACGGTTGTTGACGGTGGTCGCATTCTCACGCCCGTAGTAGTGGCCGTAGCTCAACGTGCTGACCTCGTAGTCGTGGTCCACCACCGTGGTGCATGGGGGCGCGATCAAGCCGCACGAACGGAGCTGTTGCTGAGGCGGGCTGGAGTTGTTCCGGTGCTCTGCCAGCCACTATGGAGCCAGTATGTAACGCCGTTTCGATTGTTGATTGCAGGAAGGCGTCCCGTTCATGTCAATAGCCAGGACCGCGCCGGGAACTCGTCGGTAATGCGAGGCGCAGGTGCCGGGGTCGCATGATGGCGCAGCACCCGCATTCCCCACAAGGCGAGACGCAGAATCCTTCCGACATGCGCAGGAGTGTTGTTCGTCGCGTGGTGGAGCGGATCCAGCGAGATTGGGGGCGTGTGGGCGATGGCGGAACAGCGCCTTCCGAGGACCTGCCGCTGGTCTTGCGCGGGGCCGTTGATGACATGCTTCGAGCAGACCACGTTGTTCTCAATTCCGAGGATCGCCACGATATCCAGCGGGCTGTCGCCGACAAGGTGCTCGGACTGGGCGCCATCCAGCAGTTCCTGCGGGATCAGAGCGTCACCGAGATCGTCGTCAATGGCCCGCGGGAGGTCTGGATTGAGACTGGCGGCGTACTGACGAGGACTGAATTCGAATTCGAGTCGGAGGAGGACCTTCGCGACACGATCGACCGGATTCTGGGTTCCACCGGGCGCCGGGTCGATGCTCGTACGCCGATGGTGGATGCACGACTTCCGGATGGGAGTCGGATCAACGTTGTGGTGCCCCCGATTGCGGTTGACGGGTCATTGCTCACGATCCGCAAGTTTCTGTCGAATGTCAGGTCGATGTCGCAATTGATCGAAACCGGGGCATTGTCGGGCCAGCAGGCGAAGCGGGTCGCACACCTGATCAATCGCCGATGCAACGTTCTCGTAAGTGGCAACACCGGCAGTGGGAAGACCACACTCGTAGGCGCAGCGATTGCCTTGGCACCGGAAACCGATCGAATCGTGCTGATTGAGGACTCCTCAGAGCTCAGGATCGATCACAGCCACGTCGTGCGAATGGAATCGCGCCCACGATC
>CAYNNW010000407.1:0-2388 GCA_964398435.1 uncultured Gaiellales bacterium
GGCACTGCTCATCGGCGTTGCAGAAGAGGTCTTCCTGCGTGGATTGCTGATGGAGAGATTGCATCGGGGAGGTATTTCAACCTGGATTCAGGTGCCGGTATCCGGTGCAGCGGCTGCGAGCTATCACGGGATCCTCGGATTTTCGTACAGCCTGATCTCATTCGGGTTTTCGTTCGTACTGTTTTCGATCATGGCCCTGTTCCACGTGTGGGGAAAGCGCAGCATTACTCCCAACGCAGTGGCGCACGGCTCGATGAACTTCGTAGGCGAACCCTGGCTGTTCATTTCAGCGCTTCAGTACGTCCGTTAGATCGCACCACTGCAACGTGCGACCTTGGCGACGCGATATCAGGGGTGCGGGGATAGTGTGGGACAGGGCCGATGCCGGGGCTCGTGACGAGAAGGGCATCGCATCATGAACACGGCAGCTGTGGCAGCAATTGGACTCGGGGGCGCCGCGCTTGCCGGCGTTGGCATGAAGTACCGGGTCGAAGGCCAGGTCCGCGCCCATACTGAACGACGGGCACTCGTTGAGCGCGAGCGCTCAACCGCAGAACACGAGTGGGCGACATTCTCTTCGGGCCTGAACAGCGAATTCCCCGGCCTGAGGCTCGACACTCCCGCAGACCATGCTCGCGCGGCTGCGTATCTGTCGAATCATCCGGCCCCGGCATGGCTCAAGGTTGAGCACGAGGAATCCACTCGGATCAAGCTGTCGACAGCTGAATCGGGCTGGCTTCCGGAATTCCACTCAAAGGGCGCCCGCCAACCGACCGTTGAGGAGGAAATGCTGCCGTTTGTCTGCGTGATGGGCGGCGCAATTGGCGGCGCATGGTGGCTGTCCAGCGCACTTCGACACGCCTCTACACACACCCCGCTGATGAGTGCAGCCGCGGCGCTGGGTGGAGGCGCAGCCGCCGCATTTGCACTTGGTTCAGTTGCGGAGATCATTGCCACGCGAGGCATGATTGGCGACGAATATGACGCCTCCTGGAATCTTGTACGCGATGTGAACTCGCATCGCTAGGACCGCGCACGAGGTACAAGGTCGCGGACCTCATTTGCAAGATCACTCGCCAGGAAGGCGCCGTGCATGTACAGCAATGGCAACCAGATGGGAACCACCATCCAGCCGTGAACTTCGTACGCGAAAACTCCGGTGCTGCTCCACAGTGATTCGAACGCAGGTCCACAGAGACCGAATCCACCAATGCACACCCAGTCGAATACCGTCGGACGGCGCCTGAGAAGTCGCGCCACGAAGAAAGCTCCAATCACCGCAGCGGACAGCACTTCGCGTTCATATAGCAGACCGCTGACTCCGTACATGCCAACAAACCACAGTGCGCCGGCACCGATGCGTTTCGCGGGCGCACGTTCCAGGGGCACCCACCGTGAAGCCACGGACAGGGACATGCCCATCAACAGGGTCGCAATCGCAAACTCCGGAGCAACCCACCATGGCTGGTCCAGCAGATCAGCGTTACGGTAGGTCAGCGCTCCGCACTGCACGTGAATCTGATCAACCGCCGCACCGACCACACCGCCGACAAGCATGAGCAGCGCACATACTCGTGGCCTATTGATGCTGCTCGTTGCCATAACCGTCCCGCCGTCGATTGCACGCATGCAGCGGCACGCGCGCTCCCAGACATCGAATTCCCGTTACCCGATCTTCCTGCGATGACGGCCCGTCGTTGCATATGCATTGACGCCCCTGGTCAAACGGGCCACCGACCCGTACAGACGGGCCATGGCCGTCACAGTCGTCTGGATGACGCTCCCGCCCACCGCAATGGTGCACCTTCACGATTCGCCGATAAGGACCAGAATGAATATTCCATCAGCAGCTGGCGCCATGAGCGTCAACCGGACTGCATCGTACGCTCGAGGACCGGTCACCGATTCTCCGCAGTGGAAGGCCCCCACCCCACTCCCAAGTGGACTCCCCACACCCGAACCCGGCGAACCGAACGTGCGAAGCAGCTCAAACATGTCTGTGACGCTTCCGCGCAATTGGTCGTACGAGGAAGGGCAGAGCGTTGGTCGAACCGGCTACCGCGGCCGCACCGGAACCGAGGACATTCGGGTCACAACGAATACGCAGGCTCTTCGCCCGGGCGTGATTTCGCACGAAGGTCCGGTCATGGTGCTCAACCTCGGACGGTCCGAGCAGCAGTTGTTCAGCCAGGCGCTTGCTGATGCAAGCGCGATCGCCAAGGCAGCTGACCAATTCGATCCCTCGGGCACGTCGAGCCGATTTCACAGCGTTGCCATCGTTCAGGCGGCGCATGGGCACCTCGCCCTGCTTCCAACCGACCGCATCGAAACAAATCGTGATTCGAGCGAATCCGCGCCGTTCATTATGAAGACGAGCGGCGCCCATCC
>CAYNNW010000408.1:0-2374 GCA_964398435.1 uncultured Gaiellales bacterium
ACTTCGAAGGGTTGCTCGACGATCCGGATGCAATGTTGCTGTGTCTGGGATCGCCCCGCGATCCCGTAGGCATGATCGTGCTGCGCCGACTGGGCAATCAACTGGAAGTCGACGATCTGCTGTGCCTGTACCCCCGAAAGGGTGACGGTTCGCGGCTGTTGACCTCCGCGCTCAGGTACGCCGAGGCCTGGCGCATCGGTGAGGTGATCATCGACGTTTACCCCGGTCATGACGATGCTGAGCAGTTCCTGCAGCGTCACGGATTCATGCTCCATGAGGCCACGACCAACGATCTCGGCCAGCCAATGCAGCGGTGGATCCGCAGGGTTCGTCGGACGCCCCGCTGAACGGGGACGGCCGCTGGCGGCCGTATCACGCAGATTTGCCGACCTCGTGCGGGCGCGACGTACGCAGGAATGAGACGTGTGCTGGTACAGTTCAGCGGCTGTGATCAACGACCCGACGGCCGACATTTCGATCAGCAATCTCTGCCGATCCTACGGAGGTACGGTTGCGGTCGATGCCATCAACCTCGTGATCCGTCGTGGCGAGATCGTCAGCATCCTCGGTCCGAGTGGATGCGGGAAGTCCACGCTGCTCCATTTGGTGGCGGGTCACCTCCGACCGGACAGCGGAACGATAACGATCGCTGGCCGCGTCGTCGCAGACGGTGACAGTCGCCAGTTCGTTGACGCCCGTCATCGCCGAGTCGGAATGGTCTTTCAGGACTTTGCACTCTTTCCGCACCTGAACGTCCTGGATAACGTCGCCTTTGGAATTGCAGCACGCGGCCTCCGGGCGCGCCGACACAAGATTGCAGCTGCCCAGGCGCTGCTCGAACGGTTTGGCCTCGCCGATCTGGGACAGCGGATGCCGGCCCAGCTGTCGGGTGGTCAACAGCAGCGTGTGGCCATCGCGCGGGCGATTGCAGCTGAACCTCACGTCCTGCTGCTCGATGAACCGTTCGCAAGTCTGGACGCCGCGTTGCGCGAGGCGACGCGAGCAGAAGTGGTTGGCATGCTTCGCGATACCGGCCTGACCTGTCTCTTCGTCACGCACGATCAGGAAGAGGCGTTGTCGATCTCGGACCGTGTTGCAGTCATGCGTGACGGGGCATTTCTCCAGGTGGACTCGCCGGAGCGGCTGTATACGCGCCCGGTGTGCTGCGAAGTTGCCACGTTCCTGGGCAGAACCAACGTGCTCCCCGGCATTGCCGAAGCCGGGCACGTGGCAACCGAGGTAGGGACATGGGATGTCGAACTCCCGCATTCCGAAGGCCACGTCGACGCGCTGATCCGCCCCGAGTTGCTCGGGCTGCGCCGCGCCGGTGACGACGAGGCTGTGGCCACCGTCGTTGCACGTGAGTTCAGGGGACACGACGTCCTCTATGAGCTTCGACTCGACAGTGGGCGGACTGCATGGGCACACCGGCCTGCGACAGAGATGGTTGATGCGGGAGATCGTGTGGCAATCATTCCGCAGCCGGACATCGTGGTCCTGTGTGAGCACGGCGACGGCGAGGAGGCGCGCGATCAGGTCGACGCACGAACCGGCCTTAGCCGTCGAGCGACTGATGTCGCTCCCGCACCACAAGAAGCCACGTCGGCAACGCGCTGATTCCGATCAGCGCCATCGACGGTATCGCGGCACCGGCATAATCTGCGACGGCAGCGTGCTGCCAGATCTCCGTAGCCAGGGTCTCGAATCCTGAAGGACGCAGGATGAGTGTTGCGGGCAGCTCCTTCATGGCGGTCAACAGTACGAGCGCCGCGCCAGCACTGGTACCGGGAATTGCCATCGGCACGGTCACTCTTACGAAGGTTGCGAATGATGATCTGCCCAGGCCGCGCGATGCTGCCTCGAGCCGAGGATCGATTCGCTCGATTGCCGATCGTGTCGCACCGACTGATTGTGGAAGAAATCGAATTGCGTATGCGACGACCAGCAGTCCGACGGTCTGATACATCGAAGGAACTGTGCGTGTTGCTGCGAAAACCAGTGCGAGCGCAACCGCAACGCCAGGGAGCGCATAGCCACTGTAGGTAATGGCCTCTGCGGTCTGGGCAAACCGGTCGCGTGCCCGTGCGGCAAGAATGGCAACGGGGAGTCCAAGGATGACGCACGCCGCTGCCGCGAGGAGCGATGGTCCAAGCGAGTCGATCATGGCCGCTCCGGTATCGGCCAGCTGTTCCTGCAACGGGCGCTGCCCTGCGCTGGTTGCCATCCACCAGCCAAGTACGAGGAGCGGCAGTCCGAGCGCGATCCCGCTGACCGACGCACACCAGGCGGCGGCCACCCATCGAAGCGGTCCGATGTCTACGGGGGCCGATGCGCGGCGCGCACGAATTCGTTGTCGTCCCTGGAGGTCGGATCC
>CAYNNW010000409.1:0-2372 GCA_964398435.1 uncultured Gaiellales bacterium
GTCCTGAAATTCAGGAAATTCTCAACGCCTCCAAATTCTACAATGGCGCCATTTTGTGGCATGGAACCAAATATGAGCGTTCGGTTTCAGAAGGTCGTTTTGCCTCCGCCGCTGCGGTATCGCGCAATGCGCCGCGCTGATCGACGGTCGTACGCGTGGTGCCCTGGCCACCTCCCCCGCATCCGCTCAGCACCACCGCCGCGACAAACACTGGCAAGAGCAGAGATGGCTTCAGCCGCATCGGATGCTAGATCCCGGGGGGCGATGACACGCTGGCGGCTGCGAGCGCCACCACGGCGAGGGCCAACAACAGCCTCGCCACCTGGGAACCACGGTATCCCCATCGATTGTGGTGCATCTTCGCTCGCGTCATGCCTGAACTATGCCCGGATCGCTCGTCGGTTGAACAGGCCAGTTCGCCCTGTCAGGCCGAGACGTGCTCGCCGCGGCCTTCCTCGGCCCGATCGATTCGCCCCGGAACCCAGTTTCGATCGCCGAGCAGCATCATCATCGCCGGTACAAGGAAGCTTCGAACGACAAACGTGTCGAGCAGAATCCCGACAGCCACGCCAATCCCCAGCTGGACCGTCGAATAGAGCGGCAGCGTCGAGAGCGCGACGAAGGTGCCCGCGAGCACCAGACCTGCACTGGTGATCACGCTGCCAGTTCGTGCCAGTGCCTCAACCGTGCCATCAACCGCTCCCAGCTTGCCGGCCTCCTCCCGGATGCGGCTGACAAGGAAGATGTTGTAGTCAACGCCCAGTGCCACCACGAAGATGAACAGGAACGTGGCGTACCCACCATCGACACCCGGATGGTCCAGCACGGCATCAAACAGCCACGTCGTGAATCCGAGCGTTGCCAGATACGACACGATCACCGATCCGATGAGGTGAAGTGGAGCCACGACAGCTCGGAGCAGCAGAACCAGCACGGCAAATATCACCACGAGCAGCAGCGGGATCAGCACGTTTTGATCTCGCTGGACTGCCTGATCGGTATCCCACGCCTGGGCAGTTGCTCCTCCCACGATTGCGCTCCCGCCGGCATCTTTCGCCGCCTTTGCAACAACGGTCCGCAATTTCGGAATGGAGTTCTGTGCCGCCCTGGTCGTCGGGTCGTTCTTGAGAATCGCGTTGATCGCCCGCGTTGTCGGCTTGGCCCCCTCGACCGCCGGCAGCACCAGATCGATTGCTCCCTCAGCCTCAAGCGCCGATCGCACCGACTCGGTCGCCAAGCTTGCTTCACCAGCACTGTCGCCGCGCACAATGACGTTGAGCGGGGCCAGCTGACCTGCAGGGAAGTGTTCGGCCATCCGCTTGAATCCGCGAGCTGACTCCGTTGGCTTGGTAAATGCATCTGTGTCGCCGAAGCTGAGGGGGCCCGGCGTCGAGAGGTTGCCCGCACCCAGCACAACCAGCAGCAGCACCCCCAGAACGAGCGATCGAGCCGGAGAGGTGCGCACCCACAGGCCGACACGGCGCCAGAAACCTGAGTTGCTCTCGGTGTCACCGCGGCGAACATGCGGAACGCGCGGCCAGTAGGCCCAGCGACCGCAGATCGACAGCAGCGCCGGAAGCAGTGTCAGTCCCGCGAGAACCATGATCGCCACGCCACCGGCGAGCACCGGCCCCATCGACGCAGTGGAATCGAGCGTTGCCACACTCAGCATCAGCATGGCCAACACGACCGTCAGTCCGCTCGAGACGATGGCAGGCGTGGTCGCCCGAAGTGCACTGCGCACGGCTGACGGTGTCTCCTCGATCCGCTCCAACTCTTCGCGCTGCCGCGAAACCATGAGCAGGCAATAGTCCGTTCCGGCACCAAACATCAGCACGATCAGAATTGCTGTCGTCTGACCATTGATCGTTACCACTCCACCGTCGACCATCAGGTAGGTCAGTCCCGCGGCAATCATGTAGGCGACTGACACTGTCAGCAGGGGCACGATCCAGATGACGGGTGAGCGATATGTCAGTACCAGCAAGACAAAGACCAGCAGCACGGTTGCCATCAACAGCGGCGCGTCAATTGACCCGAATACCTCCACGGTATCCGCAACAACTCCGGCCGGCCCCGTTACCTCAGCACGAAGTTCACCCCCCTTCAGGTCTTCCTTCAACGATTCGCGCATCTTGTCGACGGCCGGAATGATGTCGCCCGTCGAGTCCTCGCCAGTCAACGGCAACAAGGCAAACATTGCCGACCCGTCGGTGTCGACCTGCCCCTGCTGCGCGGCGCCTGGAGCAAGCGGAGACCGCACCGGAAGGCTCTTCTTCGGCCGGTTCTCGTCGAGGTGTTTGACTGCCGTTCGAATCGTTGACGTGTCAGCTGCGCCAAGCCGTTCACCATCACGACGGGTAAACAGGATC
>CAYNNW010000410.1:0-2366 GCA_964398435.1 uncultured Gaiellales bacterium
CCCGACCAACATTGTCAACGACGGAAAGCTCCCCGCATACCGTGCGGAATTTGCAAAGTCGGCGATGACAAAATTTGCGCTGACTGACAGCGACGAGGTGGCGCGCAAGACACTCGACGCACTCGACAAGGGGCAACTCTACATGCTGCCGCAGATTGACGGTCGCATTGCCTGGATGTTCAAGCGGATCGCGCCACGCATTTACGCGCGCAGTCTGGGCGAAGCCTACCGGCTGGTGGCACCCTGATGGCGTCCCTGCAGGCTCACACACTGAAATTCTTCCTGCGCATGCGGGTCAAGCGCGAGATGGAATCCAGAGACCATCTTGTACGGCACCTGCGCAGCGCGATGGATACTCGGCTGTTTCCAAGCCCTTTGCCTGCCGGTGTTCGCGCGCGGTCAGGTAGCGTGGCAGGTGTCGCGGGCGAATGGCTTGAAGTCAATAACCCGCAAATGACGCTGCTTTACCTGCATGGTGGTGCGTTCATAGGCGGCAAACTCGCGACCTACCACACGTTCTGCGGCGAACTTGCGAAGCGGCTGCGCGCCAGGGTGTTCCTCGCTGATTACCGACTGGCCCCGGAGCACCCCTACCCCGCCGCGACGGACGACTCATTTCTGGTTTACCAGCAATTGTCGGCGGAACTCGATGGTAAGCATCCCCTTGTTCTCGCCGGGGATTCCGCAGGGGGAAATCTCACACTGGTAACGCTATTGCGCGCCCGCGACGCCGATCTGCCGATGCCCGCCTGCGCAATTGCACTTTCTCCGGGAGCAGACGCGACCGGCACTCTGATGGCGCTAACCGCAAACAGCGCCAGCGATGCGATGTTGTCGAAGGCAATGATCGATATGGCGGTTGATATCTACCTTGCAGGTGCGGATCCCTCGCACCCCTATGCTTCACCGTGTCGCGGTAACTATGCCGGTTTCCCGCCACTGATGGTGACCGTGAGCGAACAGGAATGTCTTCGTGACGATGCCTATCGTGTTGCGCACAACGCGCGCCAGGCCGGCGTGCCGGTGGAACTGTTGTCGCGGCCGGACATGCCACACGTCTGGCCGATATTTCACCTGATTCTGCCAGAGGCGAAGCAAGACATGCACGCCCTCGTCCGCTTCGTTGCCAAGCATGCCGGTGAAGCAAGGAACACACCGCACGCGATAAAGACCACGCCAGTCCGGCACACAGACGGGCACCACAACAACCGTACGGAGACACAGGCATGAACATTGCCGTCGCCAAACCACAGAAAGGCGCGACACACCGCACAAAGGTGGAACACCCGGACCATGAGGTGGTGATCATAGGCGCCGGAATTTCAGGTCTGGGAATTGCCATTCGGCTGATGGAGGAAGGCGTTCAATCATTCGTCATTCTCGAGCGAGCTGCGCAGGTTGGTGGCACCTGGCGCGACAACCGCTATCCCGGCATCGCGGTTGATATCACGTCGTTTACATATTCGTATTCGTTCGAACAGAATCCGAACTGGTCACGCGTGTTTGCCCCGGGTAGCGAACTGCAGAAATACACGGAACGCGTCGCGGCGAAGTATGGTATCTACCCGCACATCCGCTTCGGGGTGAGCGTTCACCGTGCCGAATTTGACGAACAGGACCACTGCTGGCGAGTCGAGACGGACTCCGGCGATGTCATTACGGCGCGCCATCTTGTTTCGGCGACTGGAGGTTTGATTTCCCCGAAGATGCCCGATATCGACGGCATCGGGGATTTCAAGGGAAAGATCATTCATACCGGTCACTGGGATGACAGCGTGGACCTCAAAGGCAAGCGCGTCGCCGTGATCGGAACAGGCGCGACGGCTGTGCAGTTGCTGCCGGAGATTGCGCCAAAGGTGGCCCGGCTCGATGTCTATCAACGCACGCCCATATGGTTGCTGAAGAAGCCGGACCGCACACTGCCGGGCTGGCTGAAGAGTGCATTCCGACTATTACCGGGGGCACAGCGCGCGGTACGCGCCGGCACCGATGTCGTGAGCGAATCACTGATGGTCATTTCCGCCATCTACTACAGGCAAGCGCCGTGGCTTGTGCGCCGTTGCGAGGAGGCCGGCATCCGCAACATGAAAGAGCAATTACCGGGCCGACCAGACCTGTGGGAAAAGCTGACGCCAAAATACGGCTTTGGATGCAAGAGACCTTCATTCTCGAACGAATATTTCCGGATTTTTTCGCGGGAAAATACCGACCTCGTTACTACGCCGATCGAGCGGGTCACCGCCAATGGCATCAGGACCCGTGACGGGGTTGAGCGCGACATCGATGTGCTGATCCTGGCGACGGGATACCGGGTGTTCGAGAAGGGCAACCTGCCCTCCTACGAAGTCGTTGGGCGGAAGGGGCAG
>CAYNNW010000411.1:0-1003 GCA_964398435.1 uncultured Gaiellales bacterium
CTTGCAATCGGGAATCCCTTCAGCCTCGACCGCACACTGACCAGCGGCATCGTCAGTGCCCTCCAGCGTCGAATTCCCGCCAAGGGCGATTTCGAGATCACGAACGTCATTCAGACGGATGCCGCGATCAATCCAGGCAACTCGGGCGGGCCGCTTCTGAACGAGCGTGGCGAGTTGATCGGCGTCAACTCGCAGATCCAGTCGACGAGCGGAGGCAATGTCGGGATCGGCTTTTCGATTCCGTCGAACACGGTGAACAAGGTCGCCACCCAGATCATCAAGGGCGGTGCGGTTGATCACGCATGGCTGGGCATCGAGGGGTACGGCGTCGACAAGCGGATGAGCCGGCTCTTCAAGCTGCCGGTCGACGAGGGAATCGTCGTGAGGTCGGTGACGGACGGATCTCCTGCGGATAAGGCGGGGCTCAAAGGAGGCGACACGACGGTCAGCGTCGATGGTCAGGAGTTCACGTTGGGCGGAGACGTGATCACGAAATTCGACGGCAAGAAGATCACGTCGATGCGCCAGCTGGCAGACATGGTCGACGAGCACTCAGCTGGTGACAAGGTCAAGCTGGAGTATCACCGCGGGTCACAGCGGTACACCAAGACGATCAAGCTGGGAACCCGGCCCGGTTCGGACGAGTCGACGTCATCCGGGAGCGGCGAACCGTCCGACCAGCGCGGCGGTGGCGGGCTGTTCAACTTCGGGCAGTGATCGGTTTCAGCAGGATCGCAGTGTCTGCACCAGCGTGGTAGGCCGCAGGTCGAAGCGGCGAATGCCCGACTCGGACTACAATCTCGTGACCATTGCCACAGTTGTAGCCAGGAGTCGGACCCCATGCCAGACCTGATTATCCGCGACCTGCATGTCGAGGTTGACGGAACCCCGATCCTCAAAGGGATCAATCTGACCATTCGTGAGGGCGAAGTTCACGCGCTCATGGGGCCAAACGGGTCCGGCAAGAGCACGCTGGCATACTCGTTGATGGGACATCCGGCGT
>CAYNNW010000411.1:1013-1997 GCA_964398435.1 uncultured Gaiellales bacterium
CGCGGCGCTGCTCAACAACGTCGCGGACGTGCGCAAGGACCTCGGGCGTCTGGCGGACGCCGAGCCGATGATGCAACAAGCGGTGGCGATGCACCGTCGACTGGCCCCCGGCGGCAGCGTGACCTTCGATGGGCAGGATCTGCTCGAGATGGAAGTCGATGAGCGTGCCCGTGCCGGTCTGTTCCTGGCGTTCCAGTATCCGCAGGCGGTTCCCGGCGTCGGCGTGACCAACTTTCTGCGGATGGCGGTCAACGCCCACCGCGGTGTCATCGATGACGGGCGCAAGGACGATCCGGATGCGCCCCGCCCAATTCCGATTCCGGAGTTCCGGAAGAAGCTGGAAGCGGCGATGAAGCTGCTGGGCATCGACCGCGATCTGCTGCGCCGGTCGTTGAACGACGGGTTCTCCGGTGGTGAGAAGAAGCGCGTCGAGATTCTGCAGATGGCGATGCTGACTCCCTCGATTGCAGTGCTCGACGAGACCGACTCGGGCCTCGACATCGATGCGCTTCGCGTCGTCTCGGACGGTGTCAACCACCTGGTGTCCGAAACGGGCATGGGCGCACTGGTGATTACGCACTACCAGCGCATCCTCGAGCACGTGAAGCCAGGGTTCGTTCACGTGCTGGCCGACGGTCGCATCATTCGCGACGGCGGCCCCGAGCTGGTTGAACTGCTCGAGCGTGAGGGCTACGCACGGCTGTTGGCCGAGGCCGGAATTGACACGTCGAATGTGGCGCTCGACGAACCGGCACTCGCCTGACATCGCGCACGCGAACCCTCGAAGGAGCAACGATGACGGCTGACCCCGGCACAGCAACGACACTGACCGACGCGGAGCGTGAAGCGACCGAGATCGGTGAGTACCAATACGGATTCTCGAAGGACGACAGCGCTGCGGCCTATGCGTTCAAGAGCCAGAAGGGCCTGAGCGAGCAGACGGTGCGCGACATCAGCGCACACAAGAACGAGCCGGAGTGGATG
>CAYNNW010000411.1:2007-2359 GCA_964398435.1 uncultured Gaiellales bacterium
TCCGCCTCAAGGCGTACGCCCACTTTCTGGAGCGGCCGATGCCGAAGTGGGGCGGCGACCTCGACGTCATCGACTTCGACGACATCTATTACTACATCAAGCCGACCGAGAATCAGGTGGACAGCTGGGAGGACCTGCCAGCGGACATCAAGGACACCTGGGACCGACTCGGAATTCCCGAGGCTGAGCGCAAGTTCCTCGCCGGCGTCGGTGCGCAGTACGAAAGCGAAGTCGTCTACCACAAGCTCCGCGAGGATCTGGAGGAGCAGGGTGTGCTGTTCCTCGATATGGACAGTGGCCTTCGCGAGCATCCCGAGATCGTCCGCGAACACTTTGGAACGATCATCCCCTA
>CAYNNW010000412.1:0-2355 GCA_964398435.1 uncultured Gaiellales bacterium
GACTCCCAGCCGCTAAACGGCCCCGTCTGGAAATCGGTACGGCGCCCAGCACGCGGATTGAACCACTCGCGATCGAGAATTGCGTGCGCAACTTCGTGAGCCATCACGTCGGGCGCAGCAACAAGTGATCCGTATTGCTTGCCCTGCCAATTGATGTGCGTTGAGGCTTCAACGTACTGGCCCGTCCACCGTGCCGGGACCATGTCACTGCGGGCGACCAGAATGTGTAGTGGAGATCCGTTGCCGTCTACGCCGTTTCTTCCAAGGACGTTCCGGTAGTAGTCATCCGTAGCGTGTGCTGCGCGCCCGATGGAGCGTGCCAGCTGAGCTGCTTCTGCAGGGGGGATTGACGGGTGCACTAACAGTCGCACGCGCTGGGATGGGGCGTTCGGCGCCGGGACTCCAGCGGAAGCGGGGGCTGAGATCGCTGGTCGAAAAGCTGCAGCTACAGCTGTGGTGGCGGCGGGCACGAAAGAGCCTCCATGTCGAATTGGAACGTCGCGCGGCCCGGCGCAAGCAGCACGACGCTGACTGTAGTCGCTGCGGCTTCCTGGGACCTCCCGTAGCGTGTTGTTGTGGCCGATCCGTGTTTGCCGGCGACCTGCGGAGGCCACGCCACGACGTGTTGGCGGGCGCGATAGTGTGCACGACAACACCAGCACAGGGGGATCCAGGTGAAAACACGGGTATTGGGCAGTGGTGAGGCGGCACTTGAGGTCAGTGCTCAGGGACTCGGCTGCATGGGCATGAGCGAGTTCTACGGCGCCGTAGACGAAGCCGAGTCGCAGGAAACGTTGCTGCGCGCCCTGGAGCTTGGCGTCACCTTTTTCGACACGGCCGACATGTACGGTCCGTTCACCAACGAGCAGCTGCTCGGGCGCGTGCTCGGGCCGCACCGAGACCGTGTGGTGCTCGCCACCAAGTTTGCCAATGTGCGTGGTGACAATGGTGAATGGCTCGGCCTTCGAGGTGACGCCGAATACGTGTATCAGGCCTGCGATGCGTCGCTGCAGCGACTAGGCGTTGATCACATTGACCTGTACTACCAGCATCGAGTCGATCCGAACGTTCCAATTGAAGAGACGGTCGGCGCGATGGCTGAACTGGTGTCCGCGGGCAAGGTGCGATTCCTGGGGTTGAGCGAAGCTTCGGCTGAGACCATTCGCCGGGCACACGCCGTACACCCGATCACGGCGTTGCAGACCGAGTACTCGCTGTGGGAGCGTGGACTTGAGGCGCAGATCCTGCCGACGCTGCGCGAGTTGGGGATCGGGCTGGTTCCGTACTCGCCGCTGGGGCGGGGCTTTCTCACCGGCAAGCTCAACGATACTGCCGCGCTGGACGACGGCGACTTCCGGGCCACGGCATTCCCACGACTGTCGGATGAGCAGAACCTGCAGGCCAACAGGCGGCTGGTTGACCAGCTGGCTGACATCGCGGGCGAGGTAGGTGCAGAGCCGGCGCAGGTGGCGCTGGCCTGGGTGCTCTCGCGCGGCAGCGACGTCGTGCCGATCCCCGGCACCAAGCGCAGGCGCTGGCTTGAGCAAAACGTCGCCGCAGGTGAACTGCAGCTCTCGTCTGACACGCTGGCCCAGTTGGACGCTGCGTTTCCACCTGGAGTTGCGGCCGGCGACCGATATCAGAACATGGCGTCGGTCAACCGCTGACCAACACGCATTGCCGCGGTCGCCCGCCTCAGAACGCCTTGGTCGTCATTACGAAGATCGCGGCGGCGAGCAGAAACACGTCAAGGCGGGCGACGGTGCGCAGCCGGCCGAGCTTGTCGGTGACGGCATCCGAATCCAGGCCGTGCTCTTCCACCGCGGCCCGTACGCGCCCGCCCGCGGGTGCAAAGAACGTAATGCCGATAATGAACTGCAGGATCCAGATGCCCAGGCCGGCGCCGACCCAGCCTGCTGACATCTCGTAGGGGCCGCGCAAGACCAGGCCGATGCCGGCGAGCAGTGTGACCATCGATGCGGGGATGAAGAATCGCTTGGCAAGCAGGTCCTCAAAGTGCAGCATCCGCACCAGCCACGCGCGGTCCTTGGCGCCCAGCGCCAACTCGTGCAGCGCAAAGATCATGAATCCGCCGCCAACCCAGATGGCCGCAGCGATGACGTGAACGAAGACGATGAGTGAGTACGTTGACATGGCGCTGGCATACCCGTGTTGACCTCGAGGCACACCGGTTCCAGGATGTACTTCGTGTCGAATCAGCCGAGCGAGATCCCGGGCCGCAAGACGACGAATCCAGCCACGGCAAGGATGACAGCTGCGCTGGTCCACAGCGCAATTGCCGGAGTGGTTGCCGCTGAGTAGGTTCGCTCGCTGCTGCCGCCCTCAGGAGCTTCC
>CAYNNW010000413.1:0-2348 GCA_964398435.1 uncultured Gaiellales bacterium
CACCGCTGCTGATCCTGACAACGTCATTCGCGCTGGTGCACCTGCTCGATGCAACTGCCTCACGCGAGGCGATCAACCTTCCTGCCGGGAGCCGGATTGTTGACACCGGCGGCACGAAGGGGCGGGTGCGCGACGTCAGCCGTGAATGGCTGTGCCAGCAGATCACCGAACGACTGGGAATTCCGCCGGAGTTCATCGAAAACGAATACGGGATGAGCGAGCTGTCCAGCCAGTCGTGGCTCGGAACCATCGCCGCCGCCAGCGGACGCCCCCTGCCCGGGCTGCCAACTCCCGACGGGCAGACACGCTGGCAGCCCGCGTGGATGCGGACGCGAGTTGTTGACCCGACAACGCTCGTCGACGTGCAGCCGGGCGAATCGGGATTGTTGATCCACCACGATCTGGCAAACGTGTGGACGTGTGCCGCGCTGCGCGTCGAGGATTGCGGGCAGCAGCTCGGCCGCTCGTGGCGATTCACGGGACGGATGCCACAGGCGGAGCTGCGCGGCTGCTCACTGCGCCTGGAGGACCTGCTGTGACCTCGCCGAGCACCGCAGACATCCGTGCGCGATGCGCGGCCATCGAACGGGCATCCCGGGCGTGGCTTGCTGACCCCCACCTGTCGGACGATGCCGTCCGGTCAACGGCAGATGTCCTGGGCTGTGCACCGTCGGCCGTGCGCCGTCAGCTGGAGCGGATCCTGCTGGTTGCCGCGTCGCGCCGGGCAGATGTACTGACCACCGAACTCGTCACGATCACGGAACATTCACAGCTCGGAGATCCCGCTGTCGTGCTGCACCTTGCATCAGGGGGAGTCCCCGGCCTGCTGATCGAGAGCATGCTGCCGGTGGTGGCATTGGGCGTGAGATCACAGGCCCGCCCCTCGCGCGGCGACGTACTGACGGCGTCGTGGCTCGATGCGGTTCAACGGCTGGAGCCTGAGCTCGCGGACATCATCGAGCTGGTGGAGCAGATCGACTGGCAATCACCCGATGCTGCGATCGTCTGGGGGGAGGACCAGACAATTGAACTGGTTCGAAGACGACTTCGCCGGGGCGCGACAGTTGTTGGCTTTGGTACGCGAACGAGCCTGGCACTGATCGATGGGCAGGCAACGGCAAGTCAGCTGAAGCGCTGGATTCCGGAACTGGCCGATGACGTCTCGCGATTCTCCGGAAATGGATGCATGAGTCCGCTGGAATGGCTGATCGTTGACCCCGCTGAATCGACACTCGCCCAGGTTGAATCAATGACTGAAGAGATGCCGCTGCGCAGCCTGCTGTCCATCACAGCGTGTTCAGCGGATGAGCTGCTGAGGGTGCTGCACTCCCACCCGATACAACTCCAGACGGTTGTTGTCGCGGCCGAGGGAGCATGCGCCGTGGTGTGTGGCGAGGCGGCCGCAGCGGCGGGGGCATTCAGGATGTGCGCGCCCGGTCAGGCCCACGACGCGGATCCTCTGGCAGCGCACGAGGGCATGTCGCCCCTGGCCTGGATGATTGCGTCAGCGCCCCAGCGGGTGTGAGGGAATCGAGGTCCAGCCGCTGTCGGCAGCGGGCGGTGCGCCCGGAGATCGCACGCCACGCGTGGTTCCCAGCGCAAGCCGATCCAGCATCTGCATCTGCCGAAGGCCGTACATGCGCACTTCACTGTCGGCAGGAAGATCCTCGATCATTCCCCAGACACGGGCTTTCAGCTGCATCGAGAACTGGGGGGTGGCCCCGCTCAGCAGTGCATCGATTTCCTTGATGGTGACCACTCCGGTCAGAACCTGATTCATGGGCATACTGTACCTGACGCGTCGCCCCCACGATGGTCGGCCAGCGGCAGTGCAACCGGGGCCGGCCGAGCCGGCGGCCGCACGAGACCAAGCGCCGCGGATTTCACGGCTGGGTCACGGCACGATTGCTACCATCGATGCATGACCAGCCCGACACTGGCTCCCGTTCAATCCCCTGGCCTCGCCGGTCATCGCACGCGGCTGATCAATGCAGCAGAGGCCTTGACCAATCTCGGTCACTGGAGCGTTGTCGACAGTCGTCCACTCGGCGAGTTTCTGGCCGGACACCTTCCCGATGCGCGGTCGCTACCGCTTGCGTCACTGGTCTTTGACGACACCACGTCTGACACGCTCGCCCGGCTGACTGCAGCATTCCGCGTAGCACTTGAGAGCCGTGGAATCTTAGTTGACGCAGCGTTGCTGTTCGTCGACGACGGCGACGGAAGTGCCGCACTGGGCGCGCTGCTGGCAGAGGGGGCTGGGTGCCCGGAGGCCGGCGTGCTGCGCGGTGGTATCCGCGAGTGACTTGGGAGTCAGGTTCTGGAGCTGATCCAGCACGTCATCCAAG
>CAYNNW010000414.1:0-276 GCA_964398435.1 uncultured Gaiellales bacterium
GGCACGTCGTCGACAGTGATCTTCACGATCACCCCCGACGGTGCCAACCCGACTGGGGGCTCGATCAATACGCCTGCAGTGACGACCAACGCTGCAAATGTCAGCATCGCATTCGGGCAGGGTTCGGACACCGATTCAGGTATGGGGAGTTGGCAGCTCCAGCGTCGAAGTGCACCGCTTGGAGGCGGAGCGTGTGGTGCATACGGTGGTTGGGCAAATATTGGCGGAGCGAGCCCGGCATCGCCATACAGCGATGCAACGATTGCCGACGCAATG
>CAYNNW010000414.1:286-2338 GCA_964398435.1 uncultured Gaiellales bacterium
GACGCAATGTGTTACGAGTATCAGTTGATCTCGACTGACAACGTTGGCAATACGGCTACCTACAGCGATACAGACATCGTCAAAGTCGACCGCACGGTGCCAGGAGGAACAATCAGCGGTACGCCAGTCGGCCCCTCGGGCGGAACATTTGCTGTTACCGGCACAAGCTCGGATTCCGAGAGCGGTGTGCAGAAGGTTGACGTGAAGTACAGCGGCCCATCGAGCGGCAACATCTGCCTCTCGCCGGCAACACCGACGGCCTGGAGCTGCAACTGGAACACCACGGCGCTGGTTGATGGCACGTACACGATTACCCTTGAAGTCACGGACAACGCTGGAAACCGTGAAGGGGCGGCGATTTCCCGCACGATCGTGATCGACAACCAGGCGCCAACCCATGCGTTCTCCAGCTACAGCGAGGGAACGAATCCCCAGTACATGCATGCCATCGGTTCGACGATGTACTACAACCCGTCACAGACGGGGTCGTTCACCGTTATCACGACTGCCACTGATGCCGGCTCGGGTGTGCAGAAGGTGGACTTCCCGGATCTGGATGGCGCTGGCGTGCTGTGGACGCCATCGGGCGTGACCAGTGATGCCTCGGCACCGTATTCAAACACCTACACGTTTGCTGTTGGCGCAGCAGTTCCCGGGCTGCAGACCACAACGGCATTCGACAACGTCGGAAACTCAACGGCTGCCAACTTCACTGTCCAGCAGGACAACACCGACCCCAGCGGTGGGTCGCTGACAGTACCCAACGTTGTGCAGAATGCAACGAGCGCAGCAATCAATCTCAGCCAGGGCAGCGACACGGGATCGGGCATTTCACAGTGGCGACTGCAGCGCCGGGTAGCAGCATTCTCCGCAGGCGCCTGTGGCGCATTTGGAGCATGGAGCAATGTCGGGCCGGTCAGCCCCGCAAGCCCGTGGAGTGACGTCGCACTCGCTGACGGCCTCTGTTACGAGTACCAGCTGCTGGTAGACGACAACGTTGGCCACCAGGTGACCTACTCGAGCGCGTCGCAGATCAAGGTTGACACCGGCGCGCCGACGGGGACGATCGCGGCTGCTCCAGCTGGACCCGTTGGTGGAACCACCACAATCACCGGCACAAGCACCGATCCTGTCAGCGGCATCGCGGGTGTCGTGCTCAAGTACTCGGGCCCGATGTCCGGAACGATCTGCAACAACCCGCCCAGCCCCACGGCGTACAGCTGCAACTGGAACACGAGCGGTCTGACAGACGGCACGTACACGCTGGCACTTGAGGTGACGGACAACGCGGGCAATCGTGAATCCCCGGCAATCACGCGCACGATCGTCGTCGACAACAGCGGTCCTGCTGCAGCATGGGCGTCGTATACCGAGCTGGGTGGGTCGCAGTACACGCACGCGATCGGCTCAACGATGTACTACAACCCCGCCCAGACCGGGTCGTTCGCGGTGAACATCACGGCGACTGACGGTGCCAGCGGCATGAACCGTGTGGACTTCCCTGATCTGGACGGCGCGGGTGTCCTCTGGACCCCGGCGGGTGGATCGGATTCAAGTGCGCCGTCGCCGTACTCGTTCAACTACAGCTTTGCCGCCGGAGCTGTGGCACCGGGTCCGCAGCTGGCAACGGCAGTCGACAACGCAGGCAACACAAGTACCGCACTGTTCACGATCAGCACCGACACGGTGGCTCCTTCAGGCGGCACGATCTCCTACGCCAACGGGCCATACAGCGGTGCAAACGTTGTCGTCACGTTCACGAACGGGTCTGACGCGTTGACGGGCATTGCCGGCTGGACACTGGAGCGGCGCAGCGCCACGTACAGCGCCGGTGGCTGCGGTGCGTTCGGTGCGTGGGGATCCATCGGCGGCGCGAGCCCGGCCAGCCCCTACACCGATACGACCACTTCTGATGCCAGCTGCTATGAGTATCGCCTGCTCGTCGACGACCGCGTGGCCAATCAGGGAATCGTCACGTCGGCTGATCAGACAAAGGTGGATCGCACAGCGCCGACTGGTTCCATCGATCCGAACCCGACAAGTCCGTTCAGC
>CAYNNW010000415.1:0-2301 GCA_964398435.1 uncultured Gaiellales bacterium
GCTGCCGGTCCGATTACCGTGCGCGTGGTCACCGGCGCATCATCATTGAGCGGCGGACGAGCCAGCTGGGCGACCAGCAATTGCAGGTCACTCCAGAGCGGCAACTCGCTCCGCGGTACACCCATCGCCACAACTTCTCCGTGTTCGCCCAGCGCCTCCGGAGTCGTGCGGGCGAGTTCGTGGATTGCCGCCACGGTCGGTTCTTCCGGTGTTGGAACGGCTTGAGGCGCACTCGATGGGGCATGTGTGGCTGCCTGAGCCGCGGCGTCTCGCGCGACCTGATCAGGGTCTACCGAGCGGTGTGATCCGTCGCAGTAAGGAGCATTCTTCGTCTGCTTGCACCTGCACAGGAAGCGCTCGCCCGTGGCGTCGGCAGTGAACGACAGCGGCGTGATGCCTGTTCCTCGATGCGAGCCGTCGCACCATGGCTGATTCTGCGATCTGCCGCATCTGCACCACGTATACGACTCACCCTCTGTGAGGTCGACACGGGCGGGAGTGTTTGCGGCGATTCGCGGGGCGTCCATGGTTCAGCAGGATACCGCAGCTGCTGGCCACCCCCGGGGTGCCGGGTGTTCGCGCGCCCTACATCCAGCGCGTGGATTCGAGCCCAATATTGCCGTAGCTGCCCAGGAAGAACGACGCTGGGAACATGTCCGCTCGTACCAGCATGTTGAAGCGCGACTTGGCCCACGAGATGGGATAGGACCCGGGAAATCCTGTGCGTAGAAATGCGCGGAACGCGACGTTTGCCCCAAGGTGATTGTCGGACGGAAAATTCGAGAGCGCTATGACATCGAGATTGCGAATCGTCTGACTAATGAATGCCTGTTCCTTCGGCGATTCGCGCAGGTGCAATTGAACAGACCCGTGGACTGCGTCATGAACCGATTGCTGATGCGCTTCCCAGAGATCCTCTTGCCGCTGAGCGCGCGGAATGTCAACGTTGCGGGCAGTTGCTGCATACCGCAGCCATGAGTTCACTGCCGAGCGATCAGATCGAGCCGCGGGGCCATCGCTGGCGAGCAATCCAACGGCCTCATCCATGTCGACGATCATCGATCCGTTGATGCTTCTCCACCATGGCGACCCCGAGCCCGCCGCCAGGCGCCCTGAATGATCAAGCCAATGCACAAAATCGACGATCGCCTTCCCCAGGCCAACGTCCTGCCGGTGTCGCGGGCGGCCCGGGGCCACAACATCGTCAATGGGCGAAGCAACGCACCCCGATGCCAATGCCGCCAACGCGCCTTCGGTGGCACGTATTCGCTGGTCGTTGGTGAATCGCTCTACTTTGGCCAGCGCAATCGTTCGCGGACTACCGACTGGCGCGGCAGTCTGCGGGCTGACGTTCAAGAGCATGCGAAGGAGCGTACCGGAATGACGGGCACCACACCGCACTGCCGTCACAGCGATCGGCCGTGCAACGAATCAACGCGAGTGACTGCGACGTGAATCCGGTGACGGATCCTGTACCCGACGTCAGGCAAAGGGAGCGGCGCGGAGCTCGCCCTCTTCTTCGCCCTGCTGTTCGGGGTAGAACAAGGTCATTCGTTCCAGCAGCGCGGACTGTTCCTTCACCGCCTCGATCATCTGACGACGTGTGTCAGGGTCAAGCTTGGTGTCATGCAGCAGCGTATGCGCTACTCCCTGGATGATCTGGAGGGGATTTGCGACACGGTGCCGAACGAGTTGCTGATAATGGTAGAGGGCCCGCTGGTATTCCTCGCCGTTAGCGACTGCGAGGTCCGATTGCTCATCGGCCTCCGCTTGACATCGGTCGGCTTCCGCCTGCCCATGTTCGGCGCTTGCTGCCTGCTCCTTGGCCTCGGCCATGTGGCTCTTCGCGTCCGCCATGTGTTCCTCGGCGGCTCTCATGTGGCCCTCGGCGTCGGTCGCGAGCGCATCGGCATCGGCGAGGCGAACGCGCGCATCGATAAGCCCCGCATCGGCCGACGCTATGCGCATCTGCGCACGCGCCTCAACGGCGCGGCACTTGTCAAGCGCTTGTTCGAGCCGCTTGAGGGCTTCTGCGATCTCTGCGGAATCCGGCACTCCGTCAACTGTACCTTTCTGGCTGGCAATCACCGGTCGACACGTGAAAGCTAAAGAGGATTGCTCAGAATCGGTGGTGCTGAGTTACGCACCTAGACAAGTTAGCGCCGATCACCGATATCGGTGAAGTGGCTTGACTGACATTGTTTGAGCCGCTACCGTGAGCCACAGAGCTATGGCACACCTGCTTCGACATCTTCTCCTGAAGCGCTCGCCCGGTCAGTCGACCGGGCTGAATAGGTGTGC
>CAYNNW010000416.1:0-2283 GCA_964398435.1 uncultured Gaiellales bacterium
AAACGCGGCGTGACTCATCACCGCTGGCTGTGCGTGGTGTGGCTGACCGACGTCGACGGTCGTCGTGCGCATCGCAGTGACGGAAGAGCTCGAGACTGCCTGGACCTCTACGCAGGAGCTGTGTGCTCCGCTCGTATTGAGAAAGCGAAGCGATTGCACAAGTGACGGCGTTGCGCTGCTGACAATCGCACACAGCCTGAAACGTCCGTCCTTCAATGAATCCTGGACCCCTGCGGTGAAGGTGCTGCGGTGGAATCCGGTGGAACCCACAAGCGATTCGACGTGGTCGGCAAGTGTTGCTGGGCCGCCCTGGCGTGCGCACATCCGCTCAAGCTGATCAAGCGATGCACCGTGGAGCGCTCCGGCGTGTGCAAGCAGCTCGGGGATCGCTGATCCCGGATCCCCGGAGAGTCGAACCACGACGATGGCCAGGTTGCCATCTGCGTCAACGCAGATGGCGTCTGGGGCTCCGGTCTCGAGGATCGGCCGGGTGGCAATCACCACCAGCGGAACCTGGTCACCCATGACCGGGCCGAGGTCGCTGCCGAAGACGTCCTCGACGCCTCCATCTGGGACGGCATCCATTGGGCGCAGCTGCTCCCATGCGCCTCCGCCACTTCGTACCAGCATCTGTCCTGTCATTGTGCGTTCCTCGCGTACTCAGGTGATCGAAGCCCCCTGTCGGGCCCGGCTCGCTACCGGAAGGTGCGGTGCCGGCATCGTGTCCAGACGCCGATCGATCTCCGTTACTGCGCGACAGATGTAAAAGAATTCCAACCATCTTGCAAACCTTGCAGTTTGACGAGATCGTGCTACCTTCGAACCATGGCGTACGAAAGGCCGCATGGACAGGCTGTGGACGACGCCGGGACAGATCCGCATTCTGCATTGCCAGGACGCGGCACCCGGCGACGGTCAGACCATGCCCGGAGTCGGGCCACGGTGCCATATTCGACTGCACAGGTTGCCCCCGAGGCGGTGCAGCAGTTTCAGGCGGCACAGCCGCAGCCGCACGCGCCGCAGGTACAACCGCCGCATGGTCAGCCCGCATATGCGCAGCCGGCACCCGCACAGTTTCAGCAGATGCCGGCGGCATTTCAGCCGGTGAACGTTCAGAATTGGCCGGCCGATCAGAGCGGAGTTGCCGATCAGGTACCGCCCGGCCACCACGGTGATCCATATGCGCCAGAGTCGGTCGCTGCCCGGCTGCCAAGGTACGGCGCCCGTCAGCAGACCTACGGCCAGCATCAGCACGAGCAGCCGCAACAGCACCAGCAGCTGCACCATGAGCAGCCGACGCATGCGGTTCCAGGCGGGGTGCTCTACCACGCGCCGGTACAGCATCAGCATCATGCCGGCTTGCAGCCGCAGTTCGCGGGCCAGCCACATGTCGCGCCCCAGTTCGCGGGCCCGCATCAGGGTGTCGGACAGCCGAATCCAGCTGTGCAGCACCACGTCGCCACCAATACGCACGTTGCGCAAGTGGCGTACCAGCCAATGCCCGCGCAGTATCCGACTCGCGAGATGCCTGCCCCGTCGGTGGCGGGGCGCGTTGACAATGTCTACGTCGAAATTCCTCAGCCGGCCGCGCAGCCAGCTACCGCTGGATCGCCGCTGCAGGCCCAGCATGTTGGCGCTACGAGCATTCACTCCGGGCCAGCAGGACGCGGGCTTCGCTACCGATATGCCGTCCGCTGGAACAACCTGTGGTTCCTGTTCACCATCGCGCTGTTTGCCATTGGAGCACTGATGCTGCTGCTATGGCATGAGCAGATGTTCTCAAGCGACCCGCGTCAGTCACGCGGAGCTGAGCGCGCGATCCCCCGCGACACCGAGTCGGGGCAACGGAGTATCTCGGCCGCCGATGCCGCGGCGAAAATGACCGAAGCACGCCAGTTGATGGCATCGGGCGATCTGGCTCGTGCAGATCTCATCGCTCACCAGCTGCTCAATTCGGGGACCGGCGGCTCGGCCGTGGTGACACTCCACCGCCAGATTCATCAGCGGGGCGACAAGATTGATGCCATGCGCCGCCAGCTTGCAGCTGCACAGAAGGCGGGCCGCTGGAACGATGTGATGCGACTGTCGAAGCAACTCGACGCACTGCACCCGGACGACCCGATGGCGCGCCGCATGTCAGCACAGGCAGCACGCACGATCGGCGCGAACAAAGCGCTGCGACGCGCAACGAGCCGGTTGGCTGCACACAAGTATGACGAGGCGCTGGCAATGGCCGAGCGCTGCTGGAAGCGCTGGCACGACAAACGGTTCCAGCAGCTGATG
>CAYNNW010000417.1:0-239 GCA_964398435.1 uncultured Gaiellales bacterium
GCTCCCGCGATGGACGTGCCGCCTGAGCAGTTGCATCGCATGCATCGGTGTTGGCCCCGATGTCGATCATGAATGTGAAGCCGTGCATGTGCGGTATGGCGGCCGAAATCGCCGGGCGATGCACGCCCCGGATCCGGCCCAACGTGAACAGCGCGGCCGCCATGCCGGCGCCGGTGTTGCCCATCGTGACGAACGCGTCCGCGCTTCCGTCCTTGATCTGACGCATGCCGACGGTTATC
>CAYNNW010000417.1:249-2279 GCA_964398435.1 uncultured Gaiellales bacterium
CGTCCCATGTACTCGGGCTTGAATGACAGTAGCTTGTCCTTCTTTGACTTCACCGCGGCCGCGGGATGCTCGTGCATCTCGATCACCTCGGTCGCGGGGATCACCGGCAGCATCAGGCCGGCGGTATTGTGTTTGGCCAGCTCCGGACGGATCAGGTCCGGCCGCCCGACCAGGCCGATCTCCACGCCGAATTCCTTGCCGGCGGTGACGGCGGCTTCGACATTCGGCTGGGGGCCGAAGTCGCCGCCCATCGCATCGAGAATGATCTTCAACGGTGTCTCCTGCAGTTGCGCTCTCGGCGCGGCCTGCCGAGTCGCGCGCCGGGCCGGTACCCTCGCGGTGTGGGATTCGACGCCGGCGGTCAGTTCATCAATACCGAATAGCCCGGAATGCCGGACGGCTCCGGCATGGCCTTGGCCATGATGCCAAGAAACAGCACTTCCTCGGCCAGAATCTCGGATTCGCGTTCGAGCAGTTCTGCCACGCTGTTGAGGGACAGCAGCTCCTGTTTCTCCTCCAGCGACAGCTGGAGTGCGATAGCGGCAAACAGCGACAGCGCGACGGACTGCTTGGGGAACTTCTCGAACTCGAACTCGACCCCGTTCGTCTCGGCGAGCAGGTTGATGTAGCGCCGAAGCATGCGGTAGACGCTCTTGCGGGTGCCGCGGGCCGGTCGCACGTCCTCGCTGTATGGATATGGCGTTGCGCTTCCGATCAGGTAGCCGTCGTCGCCCACCCAGGCATCGCGCAGGAGGAATCGTTCGATTCCCACCGCCACGATGTTCATCCGCCCATCCGGCATGCGCTCGACCTCCGCGATTCGGGCCATGGTCCCGACGCTATGCGGCTCGTCCGGGTCGTCTTCCTGCGCCAGCACCACGCCAAAGGGCTCCTCGTTGTCGATGCAACGCTGGATCATGATGCGATAGCGCGGCTCGAAGATGTGCAGCGGCAGGGTCTGGCCGGGAAACAGCACCACGTTCAACGGAAACAACGGCAGTTCCATGACGTCGGTTTGCATGTCGTCGTAGTCCATGAGCACGCGCATTCTATCAGGGCCGCGCCGCGCGGCGCATGGCCTGAAACCTCCCCCAAAGCCGCATGAATGCAGCCGCGCAGGTGATGGGCGAGTTGTGTGAGGCATTCCGTTCGAAGCCGCCTGGCGAGGCCTCAGTGTGTGTCGGCGCGGCTATAATCGTGCGACGTAACCCATATGGCGCGCAAGATCGGACTCCAGATGTACACCGTTCGGGAATCGGCGCACGCCGACTTCCTTGGCACGCTGCGCGAGATCGCCAGCATTGGCTATCAAGGCATCGAAACGGCCGGCATCCTGGGCGGGCTATCGCCAGCCGAATTGAAGTCGGTCCTGGATGACCTGGGCCTGACTTTGTTTGGCGGGCATGTGTCGCTGGCTGCCCTCGAGTCCGGAGTCGAGGCGCTGAGTGCCGACTATGCGGCCATGGGAGCGAAGTACCTGGCGCTGGCGTGGCTTGCGCCTGACCTGCGAAACGCTGCGGGATACGCCCGCGCCGGACGCGCGCTTTCGTCGGCGAGCGCGACGGCGAAGCGATACGGTCTGACGCTTCTATACCATAATCACGATTTCGAGCTCGAAGAAGTCGATGGCCAGCTTGGGCTCGATCATCTCCTGGCCGCGGTCGGCCCGGATGTGAAGCTTGAGCTCGACCTTGGATGGATTGTGCGAGCCGGCGCAGATCCGGTCGATTACGTGAGTCGATTCAATCGCCGCGCGCCGCTGGTCCACATCAAGGACGTCACCGCCGACTTGCAGGACTTCGCCGTGATCGGCGAAGGCTGCGTGGATTTCGGCGCTGTGATGGCGGCCGGCGACGCAGTAGGCGTCGACTGGTTCGTCGTGGAGCAGGATCGGACTCCGCGCGGAGAGTTGGTCAGCGTCCGGTCGAGCTACGAAAACCTCGTCGCGCGGGGCTGGCTCGGTTAGTCGCGGCGCGTGCAACGTTCGCAGCGCGGCAGGCCGCGCTTGTCCAGGCCGATACACACGGACT
>CAYNNW010000418.1:0-2277 GCA_964398435.1 uncultured Gaiellales bacterium
CGCAGGCAATGCCGGCGACGGTGCGCCGCGGTCGCGCCGCCGCATCGCCTCGATTGGCATCTGGGCAGCCGTAGCCATCGCATGGATCGTCAGTGCTGACAGGGCTGCCCACAACTCGCCCCTGGTGTCTTCAACCAACATTGACTACACGGTTCTGGGAGTGCCCGGGTGGGCTGCGGTGGTTGCGCTGATGTTGGGGATCCCGGCAGCGGTCTTCGTGCTTGCAGAGACTCGCTCGCACGGACATACAGATCGCCGGCAGCTGCTGGTCCCGATCAAGCTGGTGATGGTCACGTCGGCGCTGACTGGGCCGATCCTGAACACGACGTTCTCTGACCTGCTGCAGGATTACTCCTTGCCCGGCGATGTCGCCAGCGAACTGATCGTCAACGATCAGAGGTTTCCTGACGGCGCGTTGTGGCTGGTCCTCAGCATGGGCCCCGGCGTCGCAGCCGGTCTGCTTGTTGCGATGATCTGGGCCCTCATCAACATGTATGCAGCGGGCAGAAAGAGAGTCGCACTGACTGCTGTGGCACTTGCTGCGGTCGCCCTGATTGGGGCGCTGGCACCGCACGCGTGGAAGGAAGAGCAGACCGGTCGACTCAATGTTCGCGACTTTGCACTTGCGACGAGCCCGGTCAGTGGTCGAACACCAGAAGAGACTGTGTTGGGGCACATCGTTGCCGGCGCTGATGGTCGCCTTCGATCGGTGGGCACTCCCGACGAGCCCTCGCCGACGGTTCAGGCACTCGGCACGCTGTCACTCATTGCACAACCGCAGCGACGCGGGTCCAAGCACCGCGCACTCGTTGTGCGGACTGCATCATCGGCAACGTCGCATGCGGCGCCGCGCCGAGTCACGATCGTGCGGCAGGCGTGCTCGGTCGTCGACGGGATGGTTTCCCGGGACGGTGGGGCAAGGAGCACCAGGGCATCGCGCAGCAGGTATGAGATGCAGGCCGACTTCGTGCGCGCCAGGACGGCGATTTCTGCCGACCCGTCAGCATTGGCCGTGGTCGTCAATCCATCGACTCCAACTGACACTCCGCTGGATCTGAACCTGGACGAGATTGGACCATTGACCCAGTTCGCAGTCATTGGCTGGACAGCAGATGGAGCTCCCGGTGTGTGCAACAACCTGGTGATTCCCGAGCTGGTGATTCCGGCGCAAACCGGTTCGCTTGATCGCTTCCAGCAGAACTGCCTCGATGCAACGGCAGAGCAGGCCTATCGCCCGCGACGGCCACAGGTCTCGACGTTTCCCGATGGCGCGTGTGAGAAGCGCGCAACGCAGCTGCTGGCCGATCAGCTTGGCACCGCGTACCGTGCAGGTGGTGATGCCGCGTCGACAGCACAGCGTTCGACCAATGACGATGATGACTGCGGGAATCGGACTGTGCTGTCGGGGGACGGACAGTGGGCGAGCCTTGTCTCGCCGGCGTTTGTTCGTTCAGCCAGGATCTCAATTGGCGACGCAGCCTGGAAGGACTGTTATCCAACTGAGGATGACCCGCTGCAGTACCGGTACTTTGACGAGCAGCGCTACGACTACGCCCAGTCGGGCCAGCCCGCGATGCTCCCGCTCTCAGGTGCCAGCGGACTTCTCGGCGCACCGTTTGCTCGAGGGCCTATCGTCTGGAACGCTCCCGACGATGCTCCGGTCGGAGATTCCCCATCAGCAGGAGCGGACGCCCCGGCCTCCACTGTTGCGAACGGCAGGTGATCGTGTCAGGCTGCCGGGGCACATTGAGACTGCGCGATCGCAGGGGGATATTGAGATGGCTATTGCAGATGTGAGCTTTGAGACGCTGGACGTTGAACTCACCGACGAGGGTGTCGCGATCGTCTCGATCTCGAATCCACCCATGAACGTGATCAACGAGCAGATGGGCGTCGACCTGGCTGCCTTCATCGACGCGGCCTCGGGTGACGAGGCCATCCGGGCAGTGGTCTTCCGCTCGGCGAGTGAGGGGATCTTTATCGCAGGGGCCGACATCTCGATGCTGGGGCAGCTGACCGATCCCGAGGCGCTGGCAAAGTTCAAGCAACTCGCCCGCGTTTTCGACAAGCTTGCCGAGCTGCCGCAGCCAACCGTTGCAGCACTTGGAGGCACCACGCTCGGCGGCGGATGCGAGTTCGCACTGGCATGCGACTTCCGCTTCATGGCAACCGGCTTCGGAGAGATCGGACTGCCCGAGGTGCGCCTGGGCCTGCTGCCCGGTGGCGGCGGCACCCAGCGACTGCCGCGCCTTGTCGGCGCCGGCAAGGCCACCGAGA
>CAYNNW010000419.1:0-2268 GCA_964398435.1 uncultured Gaiellales bacterium
AGTCAGATGCTCTATCCAGCTGAGCTACGGACGCGTGGCGGGCAGATTACCGGATCCGCGGCCCGTGTGGAACAATCGCCCTCATGACCACCGCCTCCCGCCGCTCGTCCTCGCTCGTATCCATCGCCATCGCCGTGCTGCTGGTACTCACCGGTGCAACCGGAGCCTGGGCTGCCGGCAAGATCAACGGGGCCAACATCAAGAAGAACAGCATCCCCGGCAACCGCATCAAGAAGCGTGCCGTCGGAACAACCCGGCTGGCGGCATCCGCGGTGACGTCGGCCAAGATTGCCACGGGCGCGGTGACCGGTGTCAAACTGACGTCGGGATCGGTGACGGCAGCAAAGATCGGTGGCGGAGCCGTGACCTCGGCCAAGCTCGCCAATGGGGCCGTCAGCAACGCCAAGCTGGCCGACGGTTCGGTCACCGATGACGAACTCGCAACGGACTCGGTGACTACCGCCAAGATCGCCGATGGCGCAGTGACCTCCGACAAGCTGGCAACCAACCCGAAGGTGATCCTCGAGGCCACCGGCGAGAACATTCCTGATGCAACCACGACGGCTCTGTCGTTCCCCACTGAGTTGCTCGATGATTCGGGGATGCACGTGCTGTCAGGATCTGCGGCGACCGCACCGACAGATGGCCTGTACCGCGCTGACGCACTCGTGCTCTGGGGGAACGATGGCGATCCGACGGGATACCGCCAGGCAACGATCCGGGTCACTGGCAGCAGTTCCGAGTGGTGGGACGTCGTCACCGCGGCCGACCTTGGTTTCTCGTCTGGCGTGAACCATCCCGTGCTGATCAAGCGCCTCACAGCCGGTCAGTCACTGTCGCTGTACCTGTACTTTGATGAGACCGACAACTCGACGTTGGTGGCAGCGGCGCAGATGACCGTCGAGCGTATTGCTGATTAGTCCACAGTCCGCCCCCTCGATGCGGTAGATTCAGCTCGCACGTGCGTGTGCGCGCAGTGTCTGCGGGTGTGGCGGAATTGGTAGACGCGCAGGATTTAGGATCCTGTGGGGCAACTCGTGGAGGTTCGAGTCCTCTCACCCGCACCTGTTCAGATGAGCAAGACGGCAGCAGCGAAGGATCCGTTGATGACAGCAATGATGAAGACGACAGTCGAGCGACTCGAGGGCGACACGCTTCGCCTGGATGTCGAGGTCCCCGTCGAGATGGTCGACAGTGCCGTTGAGACAGCGCTGCGCGTGATGGCCCGCGACATCAAGCTCCCGGGTTTCCGCCCCGGCAAGGTTCCGCCAAAGGCCGTGCTGTCGCGCATCGGCCGTGAGGGCGCCGTCGCCCAGGCAGTGGAGTACTTCCTGGACGACTGGTACCAGTCCGCCGTCCACTCGGCAGGTATCCGCCCGGTTGCATCGCCCGAGATCGACCTGCCCGACGGCATCACCGCCGAAGGATCGATCCGTTTCAGCGCCACCGTTGAGTGCGCGCCGAAGCCCAAGCTGCCTGAACTGGCAACGCTCGAGGTCGACCGGCCACGTCTTCCGGACACAGACACCTATGTCGAGCAGATTCTCGAAGCCACGCTTCGCGGTGCGGGCACGCTGGTTCCGACGAATGCCGAGGCAGTTTCGGGTGACGAGGTCACCGTGGACTTCCACTGCACCGTCGACGGAGAGCCGGTGACGGGCGCGTCAGCGACCGGCTATCAGGCACGGCTCGGAGACGGCCGGCTTCTGGATGAGCTGGAGGCCGCCATTCTCGGTAAGACTGCGGGCACGTCGCTTGAGGTTCCGGTCGACTTCCCGGCCGAGCATCCGATGCCGGAGCTTGCTGGCAAGCTCGCAACGTTCGCGCTCGAAATCAGTGAAGTGCAGACGCTCGAGTTGCCCGAACTCACGGACGAAGTTGCGGCCTCGGTCAGTGAGTTCGCAACAGCCAAGGAGCTGCGGGACGACATCGAGTCGCGCGTGCGCGAGCGACTCTCCAGCGAGATCGATGGCATCTTCCGCGGCAACGCAGTCTCCGCGCTTGCTGCTGCATCGGAGCTGGCAGAGCCCGAGGCACTCGTGCAGCGGCGCGCCGAAGAGCTCTACGCCGGCCTGCGACAGCGCCTGCAGCAGCACGGCATGTCCATCGAGGGGTACCTTGCCGCCACCGGCGAGGAAGCCTCCGGTCTGATGGAGCGGATGGAGGAGAACGCTCGCGAGGATCTGCGCCGCGAGCTGTGCCTGCTGGCCCTGTCTGAGGACCTCGAGATCAAGGTCGACGAGGTTGATCTGCGCAACGAAGTTACCG
>CAYNNW010000420.1:0-2251 GCA_964398435.1 uncultured Gaiellales bacterium
GAATGGAACCAAGCTCCTCGAGCGCGCGCCGGTTCCGGGGAATTTCTCGGAAATCATCGTAAGCAACGTGGTTGTGATACCGGGCAAAACGCAGTTCGAACTGGAGGTCCTGCCGACCCCCGCCTCGCTGCACCCGCAGTTGTTGCTCTACTCCCTGAAGCCCGAGTTGGCGACAGGCTTGCCATGAAGTTCGATAAAATGGGTTAACAGTTGATGGACTTCACGTTACATATCCGTTGACCAACATAAGGGCGTTTGCCAGAATTCACGTTATGGACTTCATCGAATCATTCTTCAACGAAGGCATCGAAATCCTCAAAACCATATCCCGCCCGGCCGTGCAGGGCATCGTGGACATCCTCGCGACGGCTCGCGCGAGCGAGGGCCGCGTGTTTGTGCTCGGGGTGGGGGGCAGCGCGGCGACGGCGTCGCACTTTGTCAACGACCTGCGCAAGATCACGCAGATCGAGGCGTACTGCGCCACGGACAACGTGGCCGAACTGACCGCGCGCACGAACGACGACGGCTGGGACAGCTGCTTCTCGGGATGGCTGCAGGGCAACCACCTGAAGAGCAAGGACGTGATTTTTGTCCTCTCCGTCGGCGGCGGTGATGCGGAGAAGAACATCAGCCCGAACCTCGTCAAGGCGATCGATTTTGCGAAGCAGGCCGGCGCCAAGATCGTTGGCATCGTGGGCCGCACCGGTGGCTACACCGCGAAGAGCGCGCATGCGTGCGTGATCGTGCCGACCGTCAACGCCGACCATGTGACGCCGCACACGGAATCGTTCCACTCAGTCGTCGGGCATGCGATTGTAACGCATCCCGGTCTCAAAGCTGCCCAGACCAAGTGGGAATCCGCGACGGGGTCAAAAAAATATTGAACCACGAATGAGCACGAATGGGCACGAATTCCGATCCCATTCGTGAGCATTCGTGTCTATTCGTGGGTGAATTTCAGGAGGAGTTTGAATGTCTGATTCTGCGCGTGTACCCAAGGTCAGTGAACTAAAGCTCAAGATTTATTCCGACGGGGCGGATCTCGACTCCATCATCGATGCCTATAACAAAGGGATCGTGAAGGGGTTTACGACCAACCCGACCCTGATGGCCAAGGCGGGCATCACGAACTACATGACCTTTGCGCAGGAAGTCCTGCGCGTCGTGACGGACAAGTCCGTCTCGTTCGAAGTGTTCTCCGACGAATTCGACGAGATGCGCGAACAGGCGCTCAAGCTGGCGGCGCTGGCCGATAACGTGTACGTCAAGATTCCGGTCACCAACACGAAGAAGGTCTCCGCGGCGCCGCTCATCAAGCAGCTGACGCAAAAGGGCCTCAAGCTCAACGTCACGGCGATACTTTCGGTCCGCCAGGTCCGCGAAGTCGCGGCCGCGCTGAACCCGGACGTGCCGTCGATTGTCTCGGTGTTCGCCGGCCGCATCGCCGATACGGGCCGGGACCCGCTTCCTATCATGAAGGAGTCGCTCGAGATCCTTAAGCCGAACCGGAAGGCCGAGTTGCTCTGGGCCAGCCCGCGCGAGGTGCTGAACGTCATCCAGGCCGAGGAGATGGGTTGCCACATCATCACCATCACCCCGGACATCCTCGCCAAGGCCGCGAAGTTCGGCATGGACCTCGAGGAACTCTCCCTCGACACGGTAAAAATGTTCTACAACGACGCGACGAAGAGCGGATTTCGGATCAGCTAGTAAGGAAACCACGAATGGACACGAATCGGCACGAATGGAAGATTCCGGATTCGTGCAAATTCGTGTCCATTCGTGGTTGAATCAAAATTCTAGGTAAGGGACCCCTATGATTATCACGCGCACACCTTTCCGCATCACCCTCGGCGGTGGCGGCACCGACCTTCCCTCGTTCTACGAGAAGCACGGGGGCAACGTGTTCACCATGGCGGTGAACAAGTACATGTATGTCATGCTGAACCGCCGGTCCGTGGCGGATCGCAAGATCGTCATCCGCTACAGCCAGGTCGAGACGGTGGACTCGGTCGATGAAATCAAGCATCCGCTCGCGCGCGAAGTGCTCCGGCTGCATGGCGTCCGCGAGAACGTCGAACTCACGAGCATCGCCGACATGCCGGCCCGGGCCGGCCTCGGTTCGTCCGGCTCGTACCTCGTCGGCCTGATCACCGCCGTCCGCGCCTACAAGCAGGAATCCGCGTCGCGGCAGGAAATCGCCGAGGAAGCCTGCCACATCGAGATGAACATCCTGAAGGAGCCGGTCGGC
>CAYNNW010000421.1:0-2242 GCA_964398435.1 uncultured Gaiellales bacterium
GCGCTGAACCACCGCCCGAGAACAGGAGAAACAGGCGGTGGGGGAGGAGACGGGACATGAGCGACAAGATCGCCCGTGTCGGATTCGTGATTTGCCTGCTGGCGCTGTGGGCCATGTTGCCTGAGTCCTGCACGCAGCCCGTAAGCGAAGGGCGAGCGGCTCCTGCTCGGATAGACTGATGGTTCCGCAACTATCAATCTGCCTCACAGGAGCCCCTCATGGACGCCGAAAACCCGTTCGACCAGAAGCTCGACATTCAAGCCGGAGCCATTCCCGATGAGGTGCACGGCGGACTCGTTCATCTGGTCGACGGACTCGATCTGTGCTGGGCCGGTGCGCGGGCCGTCTTCAAGCAGGACGCGCGGCCAGAACACGCGCTCGCCCTTCTGCAACTGCTCGAAGGACGTCTTCTTTCGAACACGCCGGCCCCTCGATCTCGACGCGACAGGTCTTAGTCGCCCAAGGAAAGCGGAACGCAATGACTCTGGTCTGATTCAAGTCGGCACCTCGTTGAGTTGTAGACCGCACGGTTTGCACTCGATCCGAGACGACCAGGGCCGCGGTGCGCCCGGGCCCAGCAGCGGCCGCCACGGCGACGTGCCCAGCATCACCGGATTGCTCGACACCGAATGCCGCCACCACGATGAGCGCAGATCGATGAGCATGCCCGGCACGTGCTGTGGCCGGACGACGTCCACCCATGCGTGCTCGTAAAGTGGAGGGCGCGTCATGCCTGCGCCTCTTGAGGCGCATCGAAGATGTCGGGGCGAAGTTCGTGGCGAGTTACCCGACCATCTACCGCTCGCTCGATCGGCTTGCACATCTCGGCCGGCACGCACCGATCACGGTTCAGCCACGCCCACACGTGCTGCGGCTTCTTGCCGATACGACGAGCCAGGGCGGCCTGCCCGCCTGCGAGTTCAATTGCTTTGCGTAGTGCGTCCATAGCGAGTCGAAAAATACAACACATGTTGTGCACATGTCAACGTCCGTTGTTTGATCCGCTACAACAACGGTTGTATGGTGACTGCATGGGAATTGGGCACAAAATCTGAGCACTGCGGGAAGCGCGCAAAATGACTCAGCGCGAACTCGGGGAAAAAGCGCACGTGGACCAAGCAGCGTTAAGCGCCCTTGAACTGCGCGACTCCAACCGATCGCAGTTCATTGCACCTATCGCCCGCGCCTTTGGCGTCCCGTTGGACGAAATGCTTGCACTCAGCGCCGACGAACTGGTGGATCGGTACAGCACCCCAGGCGTCGTTCCGCCCGTTGTTCGCAACTCACCACAAAGCGCCGCGCTCCACACGGCCGAGCCGCTTGCGCTCTATTCAGCCCCAGGGGAGATGCAGAGTCGTCTGCTGAGTTTGTTCGACGAACTCACACTGCCGCAGCAGCGAGCGCTACTGCACGAGCTGGAAACCACTGTACAGGCGAACCGCGCGATACTTCAGCACTATCAAGGTCGAAAGATGCGCACTACCGACGACGAACGAGTGGAAGCGACGTTCGGTCTGCCCAAACGCGCAAAGTTATAGGCGTTTGCGGCGCTCCAACGCTTCGACCAAGCGGCGCGTTGCGGTTTCCTCAGGATCTTCGCGAGTCGGATCGGCGCTCAACGCCGCGCCGCAGTGCTTGCATCGTATTGCCTCCACTCTGACCATTTCGGCGCACTGCGGACACACGCGAAGATCCTTGGACCGTCCCGCGCGCGCGGCTTGGTAATCGCGTTCCGGGCCCGGCGTCCACACTGCTACGACGATTGCCGCCATCACCGGCGAAAAAATCAGCCCTATCGCCAGCGCCAGGCCGGCGGACCTGCCTTTCGCGTGCGCCCAGACTGCCACCAGAATCGAGCCTAATAACCACACTGCGGCCCATTCCATAGGGTTCCTCCGATATTTTTTCGACGCGACACAACAGTTGTTGACATCGAAACAACGAGTGTTGTACTTTAGATCCGTCGCCCCACGCGGCGGATCGTAACAGCCTCAGCAACGCCACCCGGCGCCAGGCTCGTGGGGCGACCCTTCACAAGGGAGGGTCGCGTGGAACGTATCGAACACCTTATCGCAGCCGCCACCGGACTGCGGTTTCCACCGGGCAGCGCCCGGCTCGCCGTCGCACAGCATGGCGACCGCTGGCTGGCCGACATGCCCACCGCCGTGCAGCACGGCGTCGAGGCGCTGGCCGAAGTCGACCAAGCCGCGACGTCGTCCGGCGCGTGGCGCCGCAGCACCCT
>CAYNNW010000422.1:0-2234 GCA_964398435.1 uncultured Gaiellales bacterium
GCGGGGTGTCCACCAGGACCACGGACGCGAACGCCACGGGCACCGCCAGCTCGTGGAATCCCAGCCCGAACGGAACCGACGTCACGTCGCTGGCACTCCATGCAACGGGGGACCCGATCGTGGGCGGCGACTTCGACTCTGCCGTCGTCACATCGCGATCCAATCTCGCGGCGTTCAATATCAGCACGGGAGCTCCGACGGCATGGAACCCGGGCTCCGATGGCACGGTCGAAGAGCTGTCTGTGATTGGCGGGGATATCTACATTGGCGGATCCTTCACAACGATCGCCGGACAGGCACGAAGCAATCTCGCCGCGGTCGATACGGGTGGAAGTGCAACGTCGTGGAATCCATCGCCGGATGGCAGCGTCTACGCGCTCGAGTCGGACGAGGCGGCTACTGGCGTTTTCGTTGGTGGGGCGTTCACGACAATCGGAGGGAGCGCGCGGGCCAGGCTTGCGCATGTGTCACTGGCCTCGGCGACAGCAACGTCCTTCTCAGCGGACGCTGATGACACCGTTCGAGCTCTCGAACTGGATGGGGACGTCCTTCGCATCGGCGGCGCATTCACCACACTTGGCGGGTCAGCACGGGCTGGCCTCGCCGCACTGTATCCGGGCGATGCAAGCCTGTGGAACTGGGCGCCCTCGACTGGAGGATCGAGCGTCAGCAGCGAGCTTGCGGCCCCGACGACTGCTACAGGCATTGCCCACGTGGACGGCGTCGTAGCGGCCACGGGAACATTCCGTGAATCAGGCGGCGTCTACCATCCGGGGCTGGCGGTGTTTCCCGTCTATCACCGCCCCGATTCGATCAACGACGGAGCCGGGCCAGCCGACGACAGCATCACCGGCGATGCAACGCAGTTGGTGACAAGTTGGACTGCTCCAACGTCGACGAATCTGGATCACCTCGAGGTGTGCTTCGGCACTGCGGGAACTGCAGTGGGATGCACCGGCACTGTTGCAGGCTGGTTGGCAACCCCGGATGCCACAACCGATTCGGTAACCGCTACCGGGCTGACGCTGACCGACGGCGCGACCTATGTTGCCTGCGTCCGCAGCGTGGCCACCGACTCAGCAGAATCTCCCGCAACATGCAGCGACGGCATCCGTGTTGACTCCTCTGCTCCGAATACACCGTCATCACTGTCGCCGGCTGATGCGGCCCTGGACAACGTCGCACCAACGCTGGCAGCGACCTACACCGACGCTGGTGCGGTGGCAAGCAATGGATAGATCGAGTTCAGGGTCTGCTCTGATTCGCTGTGTACGACTATCGAAGATTCGCACGCTGGTTCAACTGTTGCCGATGGAGCGAGTGACAGCTGGCAGCCGACGCTGTCGACATCGGGTACATGGTGGTGGCAGGCTCGGGCAACAGATGCTGCAGGGAACATCTCAGGCTGGTCCACAGCCCGATCGTTCATTCTGGATGCGGCGGCACCTGCCGTGATTTTGAGCACGCCGACTGCAGGATGGTCATCAACCGACACGACGCCGGAGATGACTGTTCGCTATGACGATCCACCGCCAGGCACCGATGGAACTGTCACGATTCAAGCCTGCCACGACGCCGCGTGCACGGACATCGTTGACTCGGCTGAATCGTCCGGCGTCTCAGATGGCGAATCGGTGAGTTGGACACCACAGCTGACACGCGGCACGTGGTACTGGCGTGCACGCGCCTCCGATGACGCCGGCAACACTGGGAGCTGGTCGACGGCCCGCATACTTAACATTCGCATCGAGCCATTCCTGCGAATTGATCTGGATCTTGCCCGGGGGAAGCTGGTGGGAAGGTCACGTGTGATCGATGTCGACCTTGCAGGTGCCACCGGGCCGGTTCGGCTGTCCGCAACGTTTGGCGGGCGACGCTTGAAGGTGTCCCGGACCCGAGTATCGCTGGGCAACGCCGCCGAGGGATGGGGAACGCTGACCATCAACGGTCGAGATACCGAGACCGGCGCAACGGACTCGTGGTCGCAGCGGGTACTCGTCGACATCTCGCCCCCAACCGTGCGCGCTGTCAAGCATCCGGTTGCCGACCGCCGCGTGTTCACCGTGGGGGTCAGCGATACGCGGTCCGGCCCATCGCGCGCCCGGATTCGCGTGAAGGCGCGGAAGGTTGGTCGCAACTCAACGCTCGTTCGCGTTACCGACAAAGCCGGGACTCGAGCGCTGCGCCGCTGGCACCGGCGCATCGAGGCCGACTGGAAGGCCTTCGACGACCTC
>CAYNNW010000423.1:0-2230 GCA_964398435.1 uncultured Gaiellales bacterium
GTCGACCGTCACGGTCTTGCGGGGTTCTTTCTGCTGCACCACGACATCCTCGAACTAGCCCGTGAGGTTGCGGCAACGGTTCGGCGTGGATGCGCAGCGCGGCTGGCCAATCCGCCAGGGCGGGGCCGCGGCTCCAGCGTCGAGTCGATCATCTGCTATCTCACCGGTCTCAGTCATATCGACCCGATCGAATCAGGGCTGCGGCTGGGACGATTTCTCAATGAAGAGCTGCCGTCGCTGCCGGATATCGATCTGGATTTTCCGCGCGACATCCGCCATCAGCTGCTCAAGCGCATTGTCGAGCGCTATGGCGAGGACCGCTGTGCCATGGTGGCAGCGCACGCAACGTATCGAGCCAAGGGAGCGGTGCGCGATCTGGGCGCGGCGTTGGGGCTTCCGGCGGGGGAGCTGACCTCGATCGTACGGCAGGCTGACCCGCGCAGTGCCGAAGCGGTTGCAGAGGTGGTCGAGCAGTCATCCACGCTGCACGGGCCGCGCTGGCAGGCCTTTGCCATGCTCGTGCGCGAGGTCGCCGGACTGCCGCGCCAGATGGGGCAACACTCGGGAGGCGTCATTGTCGCAACCGATCCGCTCTGCGATCTGGTTCCGATCCAACCCGCCGCAATGCGCGGCAGGCAACTGGTGCAGTGGGACAAAGACTCCTGTGGCGATGCCGGATTTCTCAAGATCGACGTTCTCGGGCTTGGCATGTTGAGCGCGGTGGAGGAGTGCGTTGGCAGCATCGCAGCCAGTGGCGTCGAAACGCTGGATCTGTCACGTATCGATTACGAAGACGCCGAGGTCTGGAACGACATCCAGGAAGGGGACACGGTCGGCACCTTTCAGATCGAAAGTCGGGCGCAGATCCAGTCAATACGCCGGACGCGCCCCGCTTCAATCGATGAACTGACCATCCAGGTGGCGCTGATTCGGCCTGGACCGATCGTCGGGAATTCAGTCAATCCGTACATAGCGCTGCAGGAGGCGCGGCGGCTGAATCCCGACGTGCAGCCCACATTTGATCATCCATTGCTTGAGTCGGTGCTGGCAGAGACGGCCGGTGCGATCATCTTTCAGGATCAGGTACTGGAGGTTGCCCAGGTTGCCGCAGGGTTCACCGCCGGTGAAGCGGACGCACTGCGGCGGGCGATGAGCAGGCGTCGCACTCCGTTGTCCGTCGAGGTCTGGCGTGATCGCTTTCTTTCAGGGGCTGCCGAGCGGGGAATTGACCAGTCGACGGCCAACCTCATCTTCGACCGTCTGACAGGCTTTTCAAAGTATGGTTTTCCGCGTGCACACTCGGTTGCCTTTGCCGTGTTGGCATATCAGTCAACCTGGCTGCGACGTCACTGGCCTGCACACTTCACCGTCAGTTTGCTCAACGCTCAACCAATGGGTTTCTATCCGGTTGACTCACTGCTTCGGGATGCAGCGCGCCACGGGGTGACGGCGCGCGGAATCGATATCAACTGCAGCGATGCGCTGAGCACGGTGGAGCCCTTGCTAGCCGCGGCTGATGGAGCAGCCGACACTGAATCCGGGGGGAATCCGGTGGACGTGCACCCATGGGTGATCCGGATCGGGCTTGCTCATGTTCGTGGGATCGGGCTCGCCGAGGCGCAGCTGCTGCAGACCGAGCGTGAACGTGGTGGGCAGTATCGTGATCTGGCCGATCTGGCGGCCCGGGTCGAGTTGCCCGATCGCCAGCTCGAGCGGTTGGTCCATGCCGGGGCATGCGATGCGATGGGGGAGCGTCGGCAGCTGCTGTGGCAGCTGGGAACGTTGCCACGGGCCAGCGGTGGGGGGCGTGCAGACAGCGGAAGTGCCGGTGCGATGGCACCGATTGCCCTGCCGGCCCACGACTCGCCGGAATTTGAACAGCTGTCGCTGGCGGAGCTGGTCAGCGCGGACTTTTCCACCGCGTCGCTCAGCCTGCGGGCCCACCCGGTCGAGGTGATCCGGCCGCTGCTGCCGCAGGGAGTTCTTCCGCTTGATCAGGCTGTGGAGAGCCGGACCGGTGCAGCCATCACCGTTGTGGGGGCGGTGGTCGCGCGGCAGCGTCCTCCCACCGCGAAGGGCACCTGCTTCCTGCTGCTGGAGGATGAGACCGCACAGCTGAACGTGATCGTTCCCAGCCGGCTGTACGAGCAGCAGCGCGGAATCATTCGCGGAGAGGGCGTGCTGCGGATACACGGTCGGGTCGAGCGGCAGGGGGCGGCAATGAACCTGG
>CAYNNW010000424.1:0-2229 GCA_964398435.1 uncultured Gaiellales bacterium
AAGCTGTTCCAGATCTATGAGGGGACCTCGCAGATCCAGCGCCTGGTGATCGCCAAAGAGCTGATGATGCCGCGCGGCTGAGTGTGTATCGATTCGATCGTACGAGTGATGATTCGGCCGCGTACGGGTAGGCGCGAAGCATGGCGAACTCGACAATGATTCGACGGCTGGTTGCACTGCTCATCGTGGGGGTCATGGGCCTCGCTGTTGCCGCGTGCGGCGGCGACTCCACCTCGGCTGACGGGAAGGACAAGAGCGGCAATGTCGCCGCCAAGTCCAGCGATGGCGGTGGCGAGAAGGACAAGCCTGCGACCCAATCGCCTGGCGGTGAAGAACTGCTCGATGGGTTCACCACCGTTCCAGGTTCAAAAATCGAAGACAAGCCAGAAGGAACTGCCGGAAACTGGACTGTGACGCTCACCGTTGATGGTGACGGGCGCATGGTCCGTGAGTCATTCAGGAGCAGTCTGGTATCGGCTGGTTGGACGATTGACGGCGGCGATGAGGGGCGCGACGGTACAGCGATGACCCACTCGTTGACGGGCTCAAACTCCAATGGGTCGAAGTTCTCGTTGCAGGTCACACAGAACGAGGGCAAGGTCGGCACCGCCGACATCAAGGTTTCCAGCTAACAGTGGAGGAATCAGATCATGCAGATTGACTTGAGTGGCCGAGTTGCCGTAGTGACGGGTGGATCACGCGGGCTGGGGCGAGCCGACGCACTTGCACTGGCACGCGCCGGTGCCGACGTCGTCATTCTGGATCTGCTCGTCGAGAGCGAGACGGAAGAAGAGAAAGAGGCGATCGGCGGCGAGTACGGCATGCTGACCAGCGTGATGGCGCAGCAGGGCGTCGTCTACGCAGAGAAGACCTCAAGCGACATCCGTGCGATGGGGCGACGCTCACTCGCACTCAAGTGCGATGTCACCGACCGTGATCGCGTGTTCGAAGTCTTCGAGCAGATCGTCGAGGAGTTCGGCGGAGTCCACATTCTGGTCAACAACGCCGGTACGCTTGATCACACGCTGCCGATTGATCAGCAGGTTCCGGAGCTGTGGGAACGCGACATGCGTGTCAACCTCACAGGCGCCTTCAACTGCACGCAGGCTGCCTGGCCACACATGAAGGCCGCGGAGTGGGGACGCATCGTCAACATGGCCTCGATCGTCGGCATTCAGGGTGGATTCGGGCAGGCATCGTACGCCACGACAAAGGCCGGTCTGATCGGATTCACCAAGACGCTGGCACTTGAGGGCGCCCGCAAGGGAATTACCGCCAACTGCCTGGTTCCGGGGATCATCGCCAGCGAGGCGTTCAAGATGCAGGAGCAGGTCAATCCGGCGATGACCGAGCGGATGATCAACCGAACTGCACTGCGCCGCGCGGGTGAGGTTGAGGAGATCGCCGACGCGATCGTCTTCCTCTGCAGCCCGCAGGCCAGCTACATCACCGGTGCCGAACTGCCCGTGACCGGCGGCATGCACCTGTTCACGTTCTGAGCGCAGGTCGCGCAGTCGAGCGGGGTTCCGTCGTGACGAACTGCGGTGATCCGGGTACGACCCCCGCATGCGTATTCTGGTGGTCGACGACGAGGACGATATCCGCGTAGCGTTGCGTCGCGCCCTTGCTCTCGATGGGCACGAGGCGGTCCTCGTCAACGACGGCGAGAGTGCGCTTCGAGCGCTGCGCAGCGAGTCGCCGGACCTGGTTGTCCTGGACTGGATGCTGCCGGACATCGACGGCATTGAGGTCTGCAGGCGGCTGCGGGCAGCGGGCGACGACACGCCGGTACTTCTGCTGACAGCGCGCGGCCAGGTGGGCGACAGGGTCGCCGGGCTGGATGCAGGCGCAGACGACTATCTGGCAAAGCCATTCGAGCTCGAGGAACTGCTTGCCCGCGTACGAGCACTCCTGCGTCGGGCGCGTGGGGGCACTGCGGTTGACACGCAGGCGAACGCGTCTCGCGCACCCGCTGGTCCGGACCGCGTTACCGTGGCCGATCTGGTGGTTGACCGAGCCGGGCACGCTGCCAGGCGCGGCGATCGACGGATTGATCTGACGGCTACGGAGTTCGTGTTGCTGGAGCTTCTGGCGCGTCATGCAGGCACGGTGTTGGGGCGCGCACGAATAGTTTCGGAAGTATGGGGTGATCATCCCGACCCTGCTACGAATACGCTTGATACCTACGTCTCGTACCTTCGCAAGAAGACGGAACTCGCGGGCGAGCCG
>CAYNNW010000425.1:0-278 GCA_964398435.1 uncultured Gaiellales bacterium
CGCAACGCAGCCGACCTGCGAAGACGCGCTGCAACGTTCAACGGTCCTTCCCGCACAGGCACTGCGGCTGGACGGTCTCGGGGTTCTGGCGGTTGGCGGTGTTGCCGACTACTTCATCCTCGACCTCAACGTCGTTGCGGACCCGGTCACCGCTCTGGTCCTGCAAGGAACTCCACGCGATGTCGTCGAAACCAGCGTGGGCGGTATCGTTCGCTGGCGCCGTGATATGAATCGGCTGGACGAATTGGCAGTTGCCGCACAGGAAACGCGCGAACTGC
>CAYNNW010000425.1:288-2222 GCA_964398435.1 uncultured Gaiellales bacterium
ATCCTCCACCATCCCGTCGGCACGATCGCCGGGACGACCGACGGCCTGAGCGGCCGTCCGGGCATTTGGGGGACACGATGGAAGACGAGATCCACTACGGCAAAGGCGTGCGCACGATCTTTGCCGGCATGGCAGTCGTCCTTGCGGTTGGCTATACGTTCATGATCCTCGCGGCATTCCCCTCGTTCCAATCGATGATCACGGGCGAGCGAGTCGGCAATGAAGCCACGTTCGACATCATCGACGAGTCGCGAGTGACGCTGCGGGCCCACGATTGTGACCGAACGCCAGCGCAGCTCAAGGGTCGGGATCGATCGCAGTGCCTGCGCGCGTTCCAGGAGCTCGGCGCCGGCTACATGTCCCTGGCAGCACCGGCACAGGATGACCCGGAACAGGTTCCGCCACGAAACGCTGAGCTGTACCAGGCAAAGGCGCTCGATGCCTACAAGCGGATGTACGCGCTCGATGCGAAGAACGACAAGACCGTTGAGATTCTTGCGAGCACCTACCAGCAGCAGAACCTGAACGACCGCGCCAACGAACTGTTCCGCGAGCTGTCACGGCGGAATCCAAAGAACGGCGACTACATGTATGCCGTCGCTGTCACTGCACAGGGAGCGAACGACACACCCGGGGCCATCGAGGCGTACAACAAGTTCCTCAAGCTGGCTCCTGACGACCCCCGGCTCGAGGACGTCAAGGCGACGATCAAGACGCTCAAAGAGGGCGGCGGCTCAACCAACTCGCTCGACTTTGGAGGAAGCGGTGGCGGCCTCGGGGGCGGCGCCTTCGGGGGCGGCAACATTCCGATCAATCTTGGCTGATCAGGAGGACCCACTTCCACGATTAGCGCGCGTCAAGTAGATTGCACCAGCTGGCAGACCGGGGGGATGGTCTGCTGACAGCACCCGGCAAGGAGGGGTAGATGAACTTCGCAGTGAACACCGAGTTGGAAGATGACATCGCGATCATCGATCTGAAGGGCGAGGTCGACCTCTACACAGCGCCCGAGTTCAAGCAGCATCTGGTTCGGCAGATCGAGCAGGGCATCGTCCGCATCATTGTTGACTTCAGTGACACCACGTTCATCGACTCCACGACGCTGGGCGTGCTGGTCGGAGGCGTCAAGCGACTTCGGCCGGTTGGCGGCGTCCTCGCAATCGTTTGCAGCGACCGGAATATCGTCAAGATCTTCGAGATCACCGGCCTGCACCGGGTGTTCGATATTCATCCCACCCGCGAGGCCGCGCTCGAGGCAGTACGGGCAGCTGCGACCACCCCCTGAGGCGGCCATTTCTGCGGTCGGGTAGGCCGATTGGCTGCGCTCCGATCAACCGCCAGACACTGTCGTACGACACGTGGGCATGGAGGCGGTTGCCCTGAATCACTACGAGTTGCTCGGCGTGTCGGCCGATGCAGCACACGCTGACATCCGTCGGGCGTGGAAGATGCACGTGCAGGTCTGGCATCCGGATCGCTTCAGCGGCGAGTTGCGCGAAGAGGCCGAGCGTCGAACCGCGAGGATCAACGAAGCCTGGACCGTGTTGCGCGACGAGGAGCAGCGCGCTCGATACGACCGCTCGCTCACCCCACCCCGTCCTGACAGAGCAGCGGCAAGTACGCCACAGATGTCGCGGCGACACCGGCCTGTCAGCCAGCCGTCAGTCGGACGTGGTGATGCCTGGACCCAGCCGCCGACGCCGGTGACGGCGGGCATGGTCTTCGACGATGCAATCGCCACCAGCCGCAGATTCATCAACCAGCACCCCCGAATGGCCTCGTCAGTTGCGGCCTGCTTCCTGCTGCTCGTATCGTGGTCGCTGATCGCGACGGCTCGCAGCGGCGGACCGACCCCACCGCCACGCACCGCACGCGATGCCGGCGCCTCCGTGGTGGCCGCCAGCTCGCTCCCCGACCGATATGCGCGTTCATAC
>CAYNNW010000426.1:0-2220 GCA_964398435.1 uncultured Gaiellales bacterium
TCCCGTCGGCAAGTTCGTGGCAGAGCACTTCAGTCCCGGATCACCAGGGGGAATCGCCTTTGAGGCTGTGCTTGTGGTGCTCTTCTCCTACTTCTACACAATGGTTCAATTCAATCCGACCGACCAGGCCGACAATCTCAAGAAGTACGGTGGATTCATTCCCGGCGTGCGTCCCGGCAAGCCGACGGAGCTGTACCTTGCACGGGTGCTCAATCGTCTGACGCTCCCCGGGTCGTTGTTCCTTGCAGCACTGATCATCATTCCGAGCGCTGCGATCGGACTCTTCGGGCTGTCGACTAACGTCGTTGGTGCGTTGGGAGGAACGACGATTCTGATCGTCGTCGGTGTGGCGCTCGACTCGATGAGACAGATGGAGAGCCAGCTCGTGATGCGCAACTACGAGGGCTTCCTCAAGTAGCAACCGCCGTGCAGTGGTGGTGCGGATCCATCGCCGCAGCACCTAGTCGCTGGTTGACCGAAGCACTTCACGGATGTGGTCGCGCACGACCGTGACCGCTCCCGTTGCTGGCGCTCCGCTCGGCCACGTCAGGTACAGCTGGTTGCGCGGCGGAACGGGCGGCTCAAACAGTGCCACCAGCTCACCAGAGGCCAGCGACTGCGCGCATGCATGGCGGGGAAGCACCGTGATTCCGGCCCCGAGTGTGGCCAACGCGAGCAGCGCCGAGATGCTGTTCGCGACAACGGTTGCCGGTGCCGGTGCCGGCCGGTCAAAGACCAGTCGCCAGTAGTCATCGATCAGCGGAAGATCCTCGTCGTATGCCAGCAGTGGGAGGCCGTCGAGAATCGCGGCACCCTCGGGCCCGTCGACAATCCGCGACGTGAAGTCTGCCCACGACGGCCCCGCAACGAGCACGAGTTCCTCGACACACAGGCGTTCGGTCTCGTATCCGCGAGCCCGCCACTCGGATGTCGTGATCGCCAGATCGAGCTGCCGGTTGTGGAGCCGCTCGAGTACGGGGCCATCATGGCTGAGGAACAGCCGCAGACGTAGTGATCCAACCAGTTGCTGCTCCAGCGCAGGGAGCACCCGCGTCGAAATGAACGATGAAGGGCCCCCAAGAAACACGGAGCGGTGTTCAGCCTCTGGTGATGGCGACTGCGTCACGATTGCGGTCTGCAGTGCGTCCAGATGGCGCGCGACGATTCCAGCCAGCTCATGGGCCGCAGGGGTCGGTTCGGCACCCCGGGGCTTACGCTCGAACAGCGATCGGTTCAGGCGCTGCTCCAGCGATCGGACGTGTTGGCTGACGGCTGGCTGCGTCAGGTGCAGGTCCTCCGCCGCTGCAGTGAACGATCCGGTGCGATATGCAGAGAGGAACGTACGTAGCAGGGTCAGGTCACTCATCGACGTCCCACTTCTGCTGCTGCCCGCGGTTGCTGATCCATAACATGGATTATACCCCTAGGCGATAAATATCGTTTGATCTCGATGTGGGGTCCACGGTACAGTTCCGCCCAGAACCTGCGCCTGTCCGGGGGGACGTAATGGCGTCAGGTCCGTCGGGCCACCACGGCCAGGAACCGGGGGTCCGCCCGTGGGGAGGGGCGGACCCCCACTTCCATTTCCGGGCGCGCCCTCTAGAATCACCAGCATGGCTGTTACTGGACCGATCGTACTTCTCATGGGCCCTCCTGGTGCGGGCAAGGGCACGCAGGCTGCGCACCTCGTCGAGCGACACCGGCTTCGTCACGTTGCAACAGGTGATCTGCTGCGGCAGGCCGTGGCTGCCGGAACCGAGCTGGGGGTAACGGCGAAGTCGTATATGGAGGCTGGCGACCTTGTTCCGGACGACCTGATCATTGGCTTGATTTCGGAACTCCCCGGGATGTCGACGGGAGAGGGCATACTTCTGGACGGCTTTCCCCGCACGGTTGCCCAGGCGACAGCGCTCGATGCGATGCTTGCCACGCGCGGTCGCGGCGTCGCGCACGCACTGGATATCGTCGTGCCCGAAGATGTCATCGTCTCGCGCCTGTCCTCACGCTGGATCTGTCGTGACTGTCAGCGGCCGTACAACCTTGCCAGCCGACCTCCGGCCGTCGCAGGAGTATGTGACGCCTGTGGCGGCGAGCTGTACCAGCGTGCAGACGACACCGAAGCGGCGGTCCGCGCTCGACTCACCACGTACGCACAGCAGACGCGTCCAGTCAGCGACCACTATCGCGGGGCAGGAGTGCTCGTCACCGTCGACGGTCTCG
>CAYNNW010000427.1:0-2212 GCA_964398435.1 uncultured Gaiellales bacterium
CCGGCGTCTCACCGGACCAGCTCGGCAAGCCGCGCTCGCTGACCGTCGCCGAGGCCAACAACGCCTGGGGCGAGGACACGCAACACGCACTGTTCGGCACCCTGTTCGGCGCCGTGCGCCTGACCGGGTCCCCGGCGCTGCAGTGGTTGCTCCGCCACCGCGCGAACGCCTACCTGCTGCAGCGCACCCTCACCGGCTCCACGGCCGGCGTGTGGTCGGCGCGCGAGGTCGGCTATGAATGCCTGTTCGCCGTGCAGTGCCACTACAACATGGAGGACCGCGCGATGGCCAGTCGGGTCGTGGATCGCTGGCGCCGTCGCATGAACCAGGTCGTTCTACCGATGGTGGCGAGCCGCGACTACATCGCCGCGGAGCTCGACCACTGGGGTCCAGGCTACTGGTATGCCCCGTGGCAAGAGTCGCTTGCCGCCTACGGCATCGACCTGTCGTGCCGGCTGCTCGGCGGCGTGCCAGGTGGTGAGGCCGCCGCGCTGCGGATCGCGAAGCGCGCGATGGCGGATGGCTGGGTCACGGACGGCGTAACTTGGCGGTCGCGGCCGTTGTTCCCGGTGGGCACCGACAACGGCGTGGCAACGAACGAAGACCGCCCCGAGTGGACGCTGCCCGTGCGCGACGAGATGTTCCCCGACTACATGGCCAACTCCGCGGCCAACTACATGGCGGGAGAGGGCACCGATTCGCTGTTCGAAGTGGATACTGGACTACCGATCGCGACCCACGACTTCGACCGCTTCGGCATGCCACTGTGCGCGTTCACGGTGCTGCGTCAGGAACCAGGCAACGTGACGGCGCGGGCCGTCTGGGACTACCTGCTCAGCGATCCGAACGGGGCGCGCAACTGGATGCCTCCGACGGGGGCGCAGTGATGGACACGTGGCTATTTATCGGGTTCGTCGCCGCGATGTGCTGGCAGCAGTGGCAGATAGGTGATCTCCAAGGCAGGCTCGACTATCACCGGGAGATCCTGCGGAAACTCGTCGAGGCCGTGAACGGAGAACTGGAGGCACCGTGATGGACGTCCCAAGCGAACTCAAACGCACGGGGCGTGACGTGTGGGAGTGCAAGATAGGTTATTCCGGGCCTCTCCCTGTGGGGGCGGACGCGCCGATGCGCGAAGCAGTGAGGCGAGCCTTCGTCGAACTGACCGGGCTTGAGCCGTCATTCCTGTTCAGCGGCTGGGGCGGCAGCCTAACTAAATCAGAGAAGTCGGTGATCGCGCATCAGGACGACCTATCGCACCGCGGCGACGATCCGGATCAGGCGGGGCACTGATGGAACCAACCGCACTGCCAACCAAGAAACGATGGCGCCTGCTGTCGAAAGGCGGCTACCACCCAGGCGGATGCCACGGCCACCAGTTCGACACCGAGGACGAGGCCAAGGCGTGGATCGCGCAGCCCTACGTGGCCGGCTCCTACACCTACGACTGCGTTGATGTGATCCAGTGCACGTGCTGCAAGCAATGGCACATCGCGATCGACGGACTGCAAGGATGGAGTTGCCAGCCATGAAGATCCGCAAGAACGCTCGCATGCCGCACACCGTGCTATCCACTTCTGAGGCGACCGAGATCGCCAAGCAGTGGTGGGGTGAGCACGCGGAGGTGTTTGTCCCAGACCCGGAGACTGACACCGACTTCTACAGCGTCGGATACTGGAGCGGGCCGTTGCCGAGTGGCGACGACATCCCTGATGAGGCATGGCCAGATCTTCACATCAAAGGCTCCGGAGTATCCTTCGCCGCAGCATTCAGGGAGGCAGATCCGAAACGATGGTCCGCGTACCTGCTCCATAGCCACAGGCGCCGTCGTATTTGTGCCGGCGCTGCTCAGAGGCGGCCATGACTACTGCCGACGAAGAAGCTACGCCGGAGAAGCTGGAGGCTGCTGCGCGCGCCCTCAGCTACAACAACACGCCCCAAGAAGGGCTTGCCAAGTGGCTCCTGCTACAAGCCGCCGACGTCATTAGGCGGCATGGCAAACCACAGTCGAAGTATGAATTTGACTGGCAACGCAAGGTGTGGATTAGGCGGGTACCAGACTACTGAGCCAGCCGAGCAACGTCTCGCGTCCAAGCGACCGGGAACCCTGACAGTGAAAGCGCGACCACCAGGTTCTCGAACTCGGCGCGCGTGTAGGGGAACTGGGGCTGACCCTGCGCCAACGCCGTGATGCGGTCGCGGTAGGTCGCGA
>CAYNNW010000428.1:0-2212 GCA_964398435.1 uncultured Gaiellales bacterium
GGCGAGAATGTCTATTGGGACTCTCGTGCGCATGGATATGTGTCCAATCACGAGCGTTGCATCAATAACTACAACGTCTACGATGATGCAGACGTATTGTGGTGGGCCGCAGGCAAGGCGACAGATGCTGCACATACGCTTCGCGGTGTTGCGGCCATTGCCCATGCTGGAACGGCCTCAAAGAGAGACGTTCTCGACGGCGTTGCAGCGCTGAAAGATGCGGCCCGCACGCTTCGCGATACCGCACGTGGCTAGGATGGACGGGCTGATGGACGTTCGCCAATTGGCTGCTGCAGTACCACCGGCGTAATCCGACTCGTGTCGCTTCCACATCAGTGTTGATGGGTAGGGATATCCTGCTCGCGTAGCAACGAAGCACGGACCAGCCATGTTGGATGATGGAGATAAGTCGACGGCAATCGATCGATTCGGTGCACGAGCTTGGGCGCCCGCAGCTAATGCCACCCGGCGCCAGAGATTTCTGGTTGCGTGCGCCACGACTCTGGTACTGGGAACAGGGGTGTCGGTCGGGTCAGGCCTGATCCCGCAAGGCAACACCGCCGGCAGGCTGATAAGTGCGATCGCAAGTGTCGTCGTGCTCATCGCGGGCATTCACCTGATGACCGGCTGGCGGAGGCTGGGCCTCACGATGCGGGGTTCTTGGAAGTGCACGGCAATTGCTTCGCCGTTTCTGGTTGCCGGACTTCTCCAATACATTGCGGCGGCCGCCAACTCCTTGCCCGATCTTGCTCCCGAGTCAGCCGCGCGACTCGTCGCAATGATGCTGTTCGGCGCATTGATGATCGGCCTGTCGGAGGAGCTGATGGTTCGCGGCGTGCTCTTCGATCTACTGGACGGTGCACGCGAGCCGCTATTCGCAGTCGTCGTCTCTGCGCTGCTCTTCGGCCTTGGCCATATTTCGAACTTTCTGGTCAATGGCCAACCGCTGAGCATCACCCTTGGGCAGGTTGGATATGCGACCGGACTTGGTCTGGCCTTTGCTGTTGCCCGTTCGGCATCAGGCACGCTCGTACCGCTTGTTCTCATTCATGCACTTTTTGACGCCGCGCCGACCCACGAGTTCCACAGCCGGCACGTTGATGCGCCACCGCTTCGCGACACGGTACTACCGGCAATCGTCTTCATTGCAATTGGATTGGTGTATATCGGCTGCTATGCCGCAGCGATTTACCGCACGCGGAGCCGCAATGGTGCGCCGCATCAGCCTATTGAGTGACGCCCGAGACCGACCTCAGGCCGTGGTCGTACACACCGAAAGCAATCGCGAAATGCTTCGACGGTATGCGGTCCCGACTTCGACTAATGGTTCCGCGCCGACATGCCGAGCAGGTACATTCCAGCGGTAGTGGCTACCAGCGGCAAGCCAACTCCGATTCCAGTCAGGAATGATCACACACGACGCACCGGCCCCGCGGATCGCGCACACGCTGACCATGGTTTACGCATGGGCTGTTTCGGACACCAGCGTCAAATGTTCACTCACCGCCTTGGCGTCGTAGCCGCGCTTCTCGTTCTTGCATCCGTAATCGCCCCGACATCGGCACTAGCCGCGGGCGAGGACGGAACTTTCACCAGTCCGGCACCATCCGGGGGCTTTGTCTACGCTCAATCGTCGGCGGCGTACAACATTCTTGCCGAGATTGCCCCTGATCCGGCCACCGCCGCGGAAATCCGAGTGGACGGCGCCGCGGGTACAGGCTGCGATTCGGCAAGTGTGGTCGTCATCCCCTCGATGCCTGGCCCGTTTCCGCCGGCGTCTGCACAGCAGGCATCGTGCACGCTTGATACGAGCGGACTCTCCGAAGGCCCGCATGCGATCACACTGTGGATTCAGGATGGCGCGATTGACCCACTCGTCGAGGCTCCATCAGCCGCTTTTACGCTGGTGATTGACGACACCGCTCCGGCAGGAGGCAGCATCACGGTTCCAGATGGTACCCAGACTGCCACCAGTGCGGATATCGGATTCACGCCATCAGGATCAGAGGCGAATCCAAATGTCATTATGCTCTACCGAACTGAGTCCGCCTGGGATGGAACAAACTGCGGCGCATTCCCGCCAATCGATCCAATGAGCGACACGCCCGTGAATTTCAACATGCTCGCAGGCGCCAGCCCCTGGACTGACTCGTCGCTCGTTGCTGACAAGTGCTACGAGTATGAGGCCCAGGAAATCGACCTTGCCGGCAAT
>CAYNNW010000429.1:0-2209 GCA_964398435.1 uncultured Gaiellales bacterium
GAATTCGACCGGCCGCTGCGGGGATCGTTGCCTGCGGTGCAATGGTTGCTGCTTTTGCCGGGGCAGTGGGTTCGGCGCTGCTTGCCGGGAGCGAGCCCCATGACATGACAGCGTGGACGTGGTTCGACAGTGCGCGAATGCATGTTGGTGTCGATCTGCGAATCGACCGGCTATCGCTGTTGATGATGCTCGTGGTTACCGGGGTTGGGCTGCTCATCCACGTGTACTCGACGGGGTACATGCGAGGTGATTCACAGGAGCGGCGCTTCTATGCGTACCTCAACCTGTTCGTGTTCTCGATGCTGATGCTGGTGATGTCCGGCAATCTGGTCTTCCTGCTGATCGGCTGGGGACTCGTCGGACTGGCCAGCTACCTGCTGATCGGGTTCTGGGGTGACCGCCCGACAGCAGTCGCAGCGGCGAAGAAGGCGTTCGTCGTCAATACGATCGGCGACGTCAGCATGATGCTCGCAATCTTCCTGATCTTCGATCGGCTTGGGACGCTGACCTACACAGGACTGTTCGAGCACCTGCACGGCGGTACCGTGCTGAGCGACCGACTACTGCTGCTGGCGTGCCTGCTGCTCCTCGGAGGCGCATTTGCAAAGTCTGCGCAGCTGCCACTGCACACCTGGCTTCCGGACGCGATGGAAGGCCCAACGCCGGTCTCGGCGCTGATCCACGCAGCAACGATGGTGACCGCCGGTGTGTACCTGGTCGTGCGCTTCTGGCCAATGTTTGAGCTGTCGAAGGTCGCGCAGGAGATCGTTGTGGCAACCGGCGCGCTGACACTGCTTGTCGCTGGACTGGTCGCGCTGGTTCAGACGGATATCAAGCGAGCGATCGCCTACTCAACCATGTCGCAGTTGGGCTACATGTTCGTCGCCGCCGGCGTGGGCGCCTCGTCGGCTGCAATGTTCCACCTTGCGACGCACGCATTCTTCAAGGCAACGCTGTTCCTGGGCGCCGGAATTGTGATCCACGCGCTGCACGACGAGCAGGACATGCGAAAGATGGGTGGGCTGCGCACGCTAATGCCGTGGACGTACCGCATGATGCTCGTCGCAACCCTGGCTCTCGCGGGCATCTTCCCGATGGCGGGCTTCTTCTCGAAGGACGAGATCCTTGTCAGTGTCTTCGCTGCGCGCGACCAGTACGGAGCCGCCGCCTCAGCAGTCTGGCTGGCGTGCCTGTTGGGCGTTGCGATCACGGGCCTCTACGCCATGCGAACACTGCTGATGGTCTTTCATGGTCCGAAGGGATCGGCAGTTGTGGCAGCGCTGGGAGACGGTCACGCTGCCGCAGGCGCAGGTCACGACGATGCGCACGGCCCCGGCCTGGCGGAGGGTGTCGAGGGGCCTCGGTCGATGATGGCCCCGGTCGGGGTTCTTGCAGTGCTGTCGATGACGGCCGGCGCGTTGGCGATTCCGGGGCTGTGGAACGCAGTCGAAACATTTCTTGATGGTGGCGAAGCGGCGCCGGTGCGACACTCACTGCATGAGGCCTTGCCGGATACGGCGGGCACTTGGGTGCAGAGCGGGCTGAGTCTGCTGATCGCCCTTGGAGCGATCTGGCTGGCCATCAAGTTGTGGGGTGGCGAGCGCCCGGACCGTTCGCTCGCCGCGCGCCTGCCCCACATCGAGCGGGTCCTGCAAGCTGGATTTGGATTCGATGCGTTGTACGAGGCCGTTGTGGCACGCCCCGTTCGCGCAACGGCGGCAACAGTCTCCCGCTGGATCGAGCATGAGGGATTTGCCACGTTCGGGCATTGGGCCGGGTACGCCGGCTCGGGATTGGGGCGCGCTGTGTCTTCGCTGCAGTCGGGCCTGCTGCGGGGGTATGCCTTCGCGGTCATCATGGCCGCAACGATTGTGGTCGGCTGGATGGTGATGGCGGGGTGGTGAGCTGAGTGGACGGATACGCGCTGTCACTTCCAACGCTGATGGTCTTCCTGCCGGTCGCGGGTGGATTGATCACCATGGTGATGTTGACCCGAGGCTGGTCGCTTGCGACCGCAATGGCGACCGCCGTTCTGCAGGTCGCGCTCGTGATCATTGCCGCCGTACAGCTTGCCGGCGATGGCACGGGTTCAACGTTCGCACTTGCGCAGGATCGCCTGTGGCTTCGCCCGCTGGGTGTGCACTATTCGGTGGAGGTAACTGCTACGGGCCTCGCGTTCATTGCGCTTGCCACCGTCGTCACAGTCTGT
>CAYNNW010000430.1:0-2202 GCA_964398435.1 uncultured Gaiellales bacterium
TCCTGCGCTCGCGCGACGGCACTGTGGGTCCCGAACTGCCCAAAGCCGCAGTGGAGGGCCTCGATCGGTGCGCGAGCCGCTCGGTGCAACAACACGCTGCCCCTCCATTTGCTGGCGAGAAGTTTGCCACGTGCTCGGTTCCACGAATCAGCTCGGAATCACTCGCAGTCACAGAGATTCATGCGCGCGGAATTACATGTACAAAGGCAGAGAAGCTGATCAAGAACGGCGCCGAAAAGGACGGACCCTGGTGTGCCAACCTGGGCGAGCATTCGTTCTCATGCCACTTCGAGAACATCTGCTGCGCCATGTTCGCCCTCTACGCGGTGAGCGACGAGGCCGAACTGGTCGTGAAGTACGGTATCTAATCCGGAATGACCGTGGCATAACGGCAGGACGGCCATTACGGCTGCCGACGGCCGAAGCTGAGGTCGGCAATCACCGCATTGTGGTCGGTGGCCAGCCCATCCGTGTAGTAGTAGGGCTCGATCTCCACGACACCTCCATTTCTCACTTCAACACTTGGCGACACGAGAATGTGATCGATACGCCACCCCGACTCGTCGCTGGGCGCATTGGTATTGGGCATCCCCGCCCAGCCCGGTGCACGCATTGAGTTGTGCATCAGAACGTCCTGCTCAGAGCCGCGGCCTCCGGGCGTACCAAACACCTGATCCATCTCCGACGGCAGTGCATTGAAGTCGCCTGCCAGTACCACCTGCCGCGGCATGCCACTCACCAATTCCTGCTCACCGCTGAGGACGTCCCGGTATGCGAATGGTCGCCCAGACTGCAGATCATCTACTGCATCGTAGATGTACTCCAACTGCTCGTCATTATGACCGCGCCCCACGGTGAAATCCCCCTACCGCGCATGGGTGACGGCGAGCACACGCGACTCCCGCGGCCGATTGCCCTGCTTGCTGATTCAATCATCGAATCGATCGTCCTTAGACCGATCCGGCTTGAGGCGATCCAGCCACCGCACCACAACATTTGACCTGTTGTCGACGTGCACAAACGCCTTCAATTGCGGGTGCCGGTCAGCCACTGACCAGCGCGCCCGCAGTTGCGCCCAGCCTGCGAGTTCTGACGGCGGCTTGGCATCGACCGCATAGTTTTTCGGCGGTTCCCATCGCCGCGGGGCAGAGTCGGGGACAGTCGTCCATGCCTTGGCAATGAAGGACTCACCGTCGCGTGTCGAACCGATCGCGAGGATACTTGGTTCACGAACGCCCGGCAGCTGCGACTCGCGCACAAGTTCCACGGCAAGTCGCGCCGCATCCCGGGGGCCTCCGGCCACACGAGTGAACGATGGTCGGTTCTTGAATTCCATGGCGGCAATTTCCTGAACCCGAGAGGGCTCGTTCACCCACCTGTTGTCAGTCAACGGGCCCCGACGCTGTAGGTCCCACCGCAATGTGACCAACGGCTCGTGCCGAAGCCCATCGACATCGTGTACCCACTGCAGCCGAGACCATGCCGTTCCTGACGCAGAGCCGGGCGCGATTCCGGAAGAAGCGATCGAAGTTCCGGCCGCAAGTTTCGGCGGCGCAGTGCCCAATCGTGGGAAGTCCATATGCACACGTGCTTTCCCGGCGCATCGGGGAGCATTCTGATCAATGATGATGTCGAACCAGGTGCGGCGCGCGTGCAGCCTCCCGAGCTTGCCGGCCGCACCTGGCACGGGAGATGGCCGTCCGTCGCGCGCTTCAACGACGGTTCCCCTTGCGACGTCGCGTGCTTGGCATGACCTGCGAACTACTATTGTGCCGGCAGCGCCGCCGCAAGTTCGGCCAAGAGCGAGCGTGACAGCGTTTGGACCCGCCACGACAGTAGCGGCAGCTCGCTCCACAGTGCATCGGCGGTGCGCCCTGGAATCACTCCCGCATCGGCGATCCCCGCCAGGTATCCGCTGGCCAGCAGCAACGGCCCGTGCGACTCGCCAACGGCTGTGACAAGCGTGACCGCCGTCGGGGTGAGCTGGCCGGATTCCAGAATCGATCGACTGGATGCGCGAAGCGTGCCAACGGCCTCAGCTGCCTGCTCAACGCCACTGCGAATCGCACGAAGGTGCAGCGCCGCCGGTGCATCAATCACGCCAGGCTTCAGTTGCAGCAGCGGCTGATCGATCCGCGCCATTGCGTTGGAGGCGCGATGCAGGTTGGAAACGAATCGCTCCAGCGGCGTCAGGCTGAGAAT
>CAYNNW010000431.1:0-2202 GCA_964398435.1 uncultured Gaiellales bacterium
GCACCAGTCGCTGCCCGATCAGTGAGCCGCCGCAGAACTGTCCTGACCACTGGCTGCTTGAACCAATCGTGACCAGTGAGACGATGAACGGCCAGCGCGCGCTGAACGCCGTGCTCGTTGCATTGCTCCCGTTGATCACCTTGGTGTTGCCCGTTGCCGCCGCGCCAATGCCCGGATACAGCAGTGCGGCCATCGAGGCCAGCACGCCCACAATCCACAGGGACAACATGCGATGTCGAAGGCGCCGGGCGGGCAGCGAAAGCGGAGTCATGACTGCGGCCCTACCCGCATCGAGGCACAGCCAAAACGGAATGACCTCAGCCGTGATTTACGCGAACACGATAGGCTTTTCCTGATCAACACGAAGGGATTCGAACGAAGATGACTGACCAGTACCGCGGCGTAACACTCTGGTTCACCGGACTGTCACAGGCAGGAAAGACCACCACCTCGACGCTGGTTGCCGAGCGGCTTCGCGCCCGCGGGGTCAATCGACTTGAGATTCTCGACGGCGACGTGATCCGCCTCAACCTGAACCGCGGACTGGGATTCAGCAAGGAAGACCGCGACGAGAACATCCGGCGCATCTCGTTCGTTGCGCAGCTGCTGACGCGCAACGAGACCGTCTGCATCGTCGCCGCCATCTCGCCGTACGCCGAGGCCCGCGACAAGGCCCGCGCCCAGATCGGCGAGTTCGTCGAGATCTACTGCAAGGCTCCACTCGAGGTCTGCGCCGAGCGCGACACCAAGGGCCTCTACGAGCAGGCGATGGCCGGCACGATCACCAACTTCACCGGCGTCAACGACCCATACGAGCCACCGGTCAATCCGGATCTCGTGCTCGAGACCGATCGGATCACGCCCGACGAGGCAGCCGATCAGGTCGTGGCCTGGATGGAAGCAAACGGCTATCTCCAGCCCGCTGCGACCGCCGCCAGCGTCAGCTGAACGATCTAGCGTACGCGCATGCGCCGCGTTGTCGACTTCTTGAAGGTTGACCAGTCAGACAGCGTGACCGTAACCCGCACGCGATCGCCTCGCCGTACCCGCACGCCCTTCCGAAGTGCAGCTCGATAGCTGACCACGCCGTTGGAGTTCGGAAGCAGCAATTCGCCCGACCAGGGAGCGGTTCCGACGCCGTCCTCGCCCTCCTCATCATCCTCGTCGCGTGGCAACCCGGGCTGCGCGCTCGTCGCAGGATCAACACGTGTTGCAGCGGTATGCAGATACTCGAACAGCCGCGGCGAGATTCGACGCGAGAATCCCAGGCTGACCGGTCGGGTAAATGCGAATCCCCACGGGCCGCGATGCAACGTGCGATCGCCCTTTCGCACAATGACCCTGTAGAAGACAATCGGGACGCCGTTGTCGCGGGCCTTCCAGGTGATCGCCAGCCGCTTGCCACCTCCACGACGCACGGCCTTTCGAAGGTTCACGCTGTATTGGAGCTTCTTGACAAAGATCCGTGGTGTTGAGACGAACTCAGCGCCATCGCTGCTACGCCGCGCTGTGACAAACCACAACCACGGGCCCGGAGTTTTCGGGCAGATGCGGCGGCTGGTTGCACCCGCGCGCTCGGTGTAGCGAATTTTGTCAGTCGGCGACTCCAACATGCCCGGATAGATAGTCGTTCGGACCGTCTCGTATCCATCGGGAACCTGCCAGCGCAGTGCAAAGCACTTGCGGTTGACGAGCGCCTTGTTGCTCGGTGACGTCCCGCGCAGCCCTGGAACATTCCCGTTGCCGTCACTGAACTGCTCAATCCAGCCTCGATAGCGCGCCAGACGGGTGAAGACACCGTAACCCTCACTTCCGCACACCTGTCCCTCATCGGGACCGGGTGCTCCCCAGCTGACCAGTCCGACCAGACGCCATGGGGCAGCTCCATTGGATCGGGCTATCAGCGGCCCGCCACTGTCGCCGTGGCAGACGTCGACTGCGTTGGTGCTGGTCTTGCTGCCGTCCGTATCGAGCGTGCCGGCGCAGACCTCGTTGACCGTATTCACGCCGAAGGGCAGGACCTCTGCACCCAGCTTGGTCTGCAACGCCGTGTACTTGGCGGTACACGTGTCGTCCGCGGTAATCGGCACGTTCGCCTGTCGCAGATTCACCGGAGTTTCGCTGAATACGTCCTCGGCCTCGTGGAATGGATCGGTCATGCCCCAGCCCGCAGTCCACGCTCCGGTGCTGGCTGCAGCTGCC
>CAYNNW010000432.1:0-2186 GCA_964398435.1 uncultured Gaiellales bacterium
GGTAACCCCTTCGAGGCTGCCTTCCGGGAACAGCGACAGCATCGTCTCGCCCGCGTGACCGGCAATGACGCTCGCACCCTCTGACACGATGAATGTGTCGTAGGGGACCGTGCCCTGCATCATCGGTGCCAGCTCAGCCACCGTGTCCCGCATCGCCGTCATTCCGTTCATCCGTTCCAGGACGACACCCGTCGCCCCGTTATGTGCCAGCGCCACTGCCGCGACTGCGGAAGCGGCAAGCGCCAAAGCGCCTGTCCATTGTGGTTTCATCTGCCTGACTGCCCTTGGTTTCTTGTTGTTGACCGATCCCGCGACCCGCCCATCCGGCGGATCGTGAGGCTTGCACAACTGTCTGGTGTCAGGCTGACAGAGATTGAACTGTCGACAGAGCTGCGGAGAGCCTATCGAACCGTCAGACGCACGTCCGGCCTGACTGTCAGATACGGGTTCGGGGGGGAGGCAGGGTCACAGACGGGCCGCCGAAGCGGCGTTGCGACTGCGTCAGGTCCGGTCGCAGAGTGATCACGATTGACAACGACAGTGCTGTGACCGGCCCCTCGGGCAGCACGAAAACAGTACAGGCGAGGCCCGGGTGGCATGCAGGTGCCTGCGCGGTCTCTTGCCCTAAGTTGCTCGCGATCTCGATTGAAGTCTCGGGATGATGATCTTCGACCGAGCCCGCCTCCGCAGCCTGTCCGAGAACCAGGCCAAGCGTCAGGACCAAGGACAATAGCCACATCGATACGAACCGCAACAACCTGTGCGAAAACAGGTCTTTGAGTGCGTTCGGTGAGGTCGAAGAACGTTTCATCTGGCTAGATCAGCTTCACTTGCGTCCCGACCGGCGTCCGGTCGAAAACTTCCTCGATATGTTCGTTGTAGAGCCCGATGCAGCCGTTCGACGAGCGGCGACCGATCTTGCGCGTGTCGTGTGTACCATGGATGCGGTAGTATTGCCACGACAGGTAAAGGGCACGGGTGCCGAGCGGGTTGGTCGGGTCGCCGCCAGGCACGAAGGCCGGCCATTCGGGGTTGCGTTCCCGCATCGACGGAGTCGGCGCCCAGCTCGGATTAACTTTCTTCTCGACTACCTCGGTGTAGCCCCGGCGGGTCAGCTCGTCCGACAGCGGTACCGAGGTTGGGTAGAGATACATCTGACCGTCGCTCGTCCAGTGCTGGAGGACTTTGGCCGTCGTGTCGGAGATGATGATCCCAACTCCAAGAGTATCGAAGTGATCCTGCCACTCGTGGGTACGAAAAGCCGAGATGTTGTTACGGACCGGGCCCTGCGTGTCTTCCGACGCGCTGGCGGCGCGACCGGTCACGAAAGGTGCGGCAAGTGTTCCGGCAATAAAAAGCCGTCGAGTGAATCGCATGTTCTGCTCCTTTTTCACAAGGTTTGCTTCCTTCCAACGTGGGAAGGTCAAACGGCTTTGCATCGCGACCGGGTCACAAACAGGTGAATGCGTTGCGTTTTCGCCAATCCTGGAAGGAATTTGGCGCCTCACCTTGATGTGATCAGTCGGCACTTAGGTGAGAGGGGCTATACTCCAGCCATGCGGTTGATCATGGCTTGTCTGTGCAGTTTCCTCCTGCTCGCCACCCTTTTCGGACTGGCGCATTCAGAACGATCGCCGTATGGAGCGCAAGGTGACGCACTTCACGCTCAACCCCTGATACCGGACGCTCTCTGCGGCGAGGGATCAGGACACGGGACATGTCAGCTTGTTTTCCCCGGCGAGCCAGTGCTCGTCACTCTGATGTCGGTGGCCGGATCGTCGTATTTCGAGATCACGCCGGTCATGGGCTCCAGCCGCAGTTTGGCCCCCCACACGCCGCCGCCGAGATACGTGTCCTGAACGAACCCGATCCTTCTCGTTCCTCTCAGGAGACAGCATGATTTCCCGACGCTTCCTCATTGGCGGGGCCGCACTTGCAGCGCTGTCCTCGCCCTCCATCCTGCGGGCCCATTCCGCAGAGCCATTCGTGCTGGCCGACGAATTCCAGCCCCGCGAGGTGCGCGTCCGCGAACAGCACGCGCCCGGCCAGATCCTCGTGTTCCCGCGAAGCTTCTTTCTGTACCATGTCTTCGATACCGAACGTGCGATCCGTTATGGTGTCGGTGTCGGCAAGGCCGGACTTGCCTTCAGGGGGTCCGCGATCATCGAGCGCAAGGCCGAATGGCC
>CAYNNW010000433.1:0-2178 GCA_964398435.1 uncultured Gaiellales bacterium
GCGCCGCGTGACGCTCAGGCTGCGGCGAGCGGCAGCAGCACGCGCACCATCGTTCCGCACCCGGGTTGTGACGACAGTTCGAGATCGCCCTGGTGCGAACGTACGATCTCATCCACGACCGCGAGGCCGACGCCGGATCCGTCCCCAGAACGCAGTCGGGCAGTCTGGCCACGCCAGAACCTGCGGGTGACGTAGGGAAGGTCAGCAGGGGGGATCCCGATACCTTCGTCCCGAACCTCCAACTGTGCCCGATTGCCGATATCTGCGACCTCAAGCCGGATCGTGCCACCGGGTTCGGAGTAGGCGATCGCATTCGACAGCAGGTTGCACACCACCTGTTCGAGACGCCGTGGTTCGCCAAGCACGCGAATCGTCGGATCGCCGTCGACGAGTACGCGCAAGCCGTGCTCGGTCGCGCGGCCCTCGGCGAGGCTGGCTTGGCGGTGAACGATCTCGGTCAAATCCACGGGTGCCAGCTCGCGAGGCGCCGTCGGGTGCTCGAGATCGGCGAGCAGGCTCAGCTCGTCCAGCAAGCGACCCAGTCGCTCCACCTCCGTGCACATGACCGGTAGGCCTCGTTCGATTGGGATCACGCCATCTTGCGCTGCTTCGAGGCGGGCGCGAATGTTGGTGACGGGGGTTCGCAGCTCGTGCGCGAGCTCGGCGAACCCTTGACGCCGCAACCGGTCCTCGTGCGCGAGGCTGATCCGCAGCCGGTCAAGGTCGTCAGCCAACTTGCGAACCTCGCTCGGCCCGGCCTGCGGCACTTCCACCGCAAGATCTCCATCGGCGAGGCGATCGGCCGAAGCGGAGAGCCGGCGGAGCGGAGCGCTGAGTCGTCGACCGAGCAGCAGGGCCACGGCGACCGCGAACAACGCAGCGATGCCTCCGGCGAGCGCGTGCTGACGGTCGAGCTCGGCAGCCACGGCCTCACGCTCGTCCTGTGCTTGGGTCTGTACCGTTGCCGGGGCCTGCATGCTGTCGAGGTGGTCGTGGAGGCTGCGGTTGGCGATGAGCGTTGAGGTCGCCGTGGCGATCACCGCGATCGCCACCATCGCAGCGGTCAGTTGCACGCGGATCGACCAGCGCCGCATCAGACCGACTCCCGGGCGAGGCGGTAGCCCATCCCGTGCACGGTCTCGACGTACCGCGGGTGGCGAGGATCGGGCTCGACTCGGCGGCGCAGGTTCTTGACGTGCGCATCGATCACCCTGGCGTCATCGCGGCCGTACATCGAGCCGGCCACTGCCTCGATCAGTTCCTCGCGCGAGTAGACGCGGCCCGGATATCGCGCGAGCGCCAGCAGCAGCCTCAGCTGCGCGGCGGTGAGCTCTACGGACTCGCCGGCGAGCCAGACGAGGCCATGCACGGTGTCGATCTCCAGCGCACCGTCACCGACCACGACGCGACTCTGCATTGGTGCGTCGGGGGCGCCCGCGCGGCGCAGGGCGGCGTTGACGCGCGCCACCAGTTCACGAGGGCTGAACGGCTTGGTGACGTAGTCGTCGGCTCCGGCGGCGAGTCCCTCGATCACGTCGTCCTCGGTCGCGCGAGCAGTGAGCATCAGTACCGCGAGGTCGGAGCGAGCCCGCAGTTGCCGACACAGGTCCATGCCGGATCCGTCCGGCAACCCGACGTCGAGCACCACGAGCGCGGGATGCACGCGCTCGGCGAGGCGCTGACCGGCCTGGGCATCGGATGCGAGATGGACGCTATGTCCGTCGCGTTCGAGGTACGCGGATACGACCTCCTGGACGGAGGCGTCGTCCTCTATGACCACGACTGTCGCCACACCCCCATCATCGGCCCCGCGTGGGCGGGGCAGATCGGCGAATGCACGCGGCGCGCTGCGGGGAACCCGCAGACCAGCGCAAACTCAGACGCGGGCGGTTCGCAGCCGCGGGGCGTAGGCGATCACCGAGACGCTGCTGAAACTCATCGCGGCGGCCGCCAGTATCGGGCTGATCAGCATGCCGGTGAACGGGTACAGCAGGCCGGCTGCGACCTTGGATGCCCAGGGGTGCGCGCCCCCCGGCGCCCGCCCCCCCACCGGGTGCAAAAAAATGTAACACGGGACCCGATGGGGAACGACCACCCACGACGGGCACGACCCGTGGCGCGGACGCGTAGATTGCCGACGGTGCTGATCGCCACGTGGAACGTGAACTCGTTGAACGC
>CAYNNW010000434.1:0-234 GCA_964398435.1 uncultured Gaiellales bacterium
GGCGACAACCCCGAGGGCAAGCGCGAGCTCGACAACTTCATCGACCCGGAGAAGACCTACCCGGTGATCGCCACCACGTCCAAGCTGATGAGCACGGGCGTGGACGCGCAGACCTGCAAGCTGATCGTGCTGGACCAGAACATCAAGTCGATGACGCTGTTCAAGCAGATCATCGGCCGCGGCACCCGCTTGCGCGAAGACCTGGGCAAGAGCTGGTTCACCATCCTCGACTTC
>CAYNNW010000434.1:244-2174 GCA_964398435.1 uncultured Gaiellales bacterium
TGGCCCACCGTCGAGAACGGCCGCCCGGTCGTGTGCCTGGCCCTGGCCAGCCCGTCGCGCCGCCATCGCCCCCCGAGGATGATCCGGATGCGCTGCCCGGCGAGCCGGTGGGCGGGCCTGGGGTCGGTGGGGAGGACGAAGGCGGCAACGCCGAGCCTCGCAAGTACATCGTCGGCAGCAGTGTCAACGTGACCGTGGCGCGCGAGCGCGTGCAGTACCTCAATGCGCAGGGCAAGCTGGTCACCGAGAGCCTGCGTGACTACACCCGCATCAACCTGGGCAAGACCTACGAATCGCTCGACCAGTTCCTGCAGGCATGGAACAGTGCCGAGCGCAAGGCGGCCCTGATCGAGGAACTGGAGCGCCAGGGCGTATTCCTGGAGGCTCTGGCCGAAGAGGTGGGCAAGGACTTCGACCCTTTCGATCTGCTGCTGCATGTCGCCTACGACCAGCCGGCGCTGACCCGGCGCGAGCGCGCCCAGCGTGTGAAGAAGCGCAACGTCTTCACCCAGTACGGCCCGGTAGCCCGCAAGGTGCTCGAGACCCTGCTCGACAAGTACGCCGACGAAGGCATCACCACCATCGAGAGCGACGCCGTGCTGCGCGTGCAGCCCTTCACCGACCTGGGTACGCCCGTGGAGCTGGTTCGCAGCTTCGGCGGGCGCCCGCAATATCTGCAAGCCCTGGCCACGCTGGAGCGAGAGCTCTACGCGCCCGGTGCCGCCTGACGCGACACACGACACCGAACCCGAACCCTGATGTCCAACCTCACCCCCGTCATCAAGTCCATCCAGGACGTCATGCGCCAGGACGCCGGCATCAACGGCGACGCGCAGCGCATCGAGCAGATGGTCTGGCTGCTGTTCCTGAAGGTCTTCGACGCGCTGGAAGAAGAGCTGGAGCTGACCCGCGACGACTACAAGAGCCCGATCCCCAACCACCTGCGCTGGCGGAACTGGGCCGCTGACCCCGAGGGCATCACTGGCGACGCGCTGCTGGACTTCGTCAACAACACGCTCTTCCCCAAGCTCAAGAGCCTGGCCGCAGACCCGGTGCGCAACCCGCGCGGCTGGGTGGTGCGCGGCGTCTTCGAGGACGCCAACAACTTCATGAAGAGCGGCCAGCTGCTGCGGCAGGTGATCAACAAGCTGGGGGCGATCGACTTCAACCGTCAGGCCGAGCGCCACCAGTTCAACGATCTGTACGAGAAGATCCTGCGCGACCTGCAGAGCGCCGGCAACGCGGGCGAGTTCTACACGCCGCGGGCCGTCACGCAGTTCATGGTGGACATGGTGAACCCGCGCCTGGGCGAGAAGGTGTTCGATCCGGCTACCGGCACCGGCGGTTTCCTGGTCTGCGCGATTGAACACCTCCGAAGGCAGGTGAAGAACACCGAGCAGGAGGCGCTGCTGCAGAACAGCATCGGCGGCGTGGAGAAGAAGCAGCTGCCGCACATGCTGTGCGTGACCAACCTGATGCTGCACGGCGTGGAGGTGCCCAGCCTCGTCGTGCACGACAACACGCTGCGCCGGCCGCTGCGCGACTACACGCCGGCCGAGCGCGTGGAAGTGGTGTTGACCAACCCGCCCTTCGGCGGCAACGAGGAAGCCGGCATCGAGATGGGCTTCCCGGCCGACGTGCGCACCAAGGAAACGGCGGATCTGTTCCTGGTCCTGATCAAGCACATCCTCAAGCCCGGCGGCCGCGCTGCGCTGGTGCTGCCCGACGGCACGCTGTTCGGCGAGGGCGTGAAGACGCGCATCAAGGAGCAGTTGCTGGCCGAATGCGACCTGCACACCATCGTGCGGCTGCCCAACGGCGTGTTCGCGCCCTACACCGGCATCAAGACCAATCTGCTGTTCTTCACCAAGGGTCGGCCGACGCAGACCACCTGGTACTACGAGCACCCGTACCCGCAGGGCGTGAAGAG
>CAYNNW010000435.1:0-2173 GCA_964398435.1 uncultured Gaiellales bacterium
GGTTCCACCCGGCCCGGTGCCACCAGATGCTCCTGGCACACCGCCGAGCGGCCCGGTCGGTCAGATCCCCCCGGCCTCGACATCGCCAACCGTGCATACGGTCAAGCCCGGGGAGTTTCTCTCGTTCATCGCTGACTGTTATGACGTGTCATGGCAGTCCCTCTACTGGGAGAACAGGGAGCTGATCGGTCCGTATCCCGATCGGATCTACAGTGGAATGCAGCTGCGGATTCCGTCTGCCCAGGCAGAGGCTCCGGCGTTTCCCTACGTTCCGACGTTTGATCCGAACGGACCAGTACCGACCGACCTCGCCTGTCCGCCCAAGCCGGTTGAACAGAGCTGTCCGGCACCCTGACCATCTGTGCGTCAGCGAGCTGAGGGTGTGACGGGCGGTGCAAACTCAACGTCGAATCCAAGAACCTTCTCGCGGACAAGTGGCTTCAGCGCATCGATTGCCGGCTGGGTTGCGTTGAGAACCAGGGTATTGAGTCCCGGTCGTGCAGTGCCAGGGGTTGGAATCCCGCTGTGAAACGAAAACGCGGATGCGCCGACGAGACCGTCGAAGCGCGAGCTGTTCAGCGCCTCAACGACGTCATTGATCGTGACCGGCTCGACCAGTCCCGGGAACAGTGATGTCTTCAGCAGCTTGACGCCGTCGACGGTGTCACGAAGCAGCTCGGCCATGACAGCCGCCTGCTTGCCACCGCGGAATCGCGCATCAACAGTGGTTGCGTCGAGAGCTTCGACGCCGTCGCTGCCCAGTGCGATCAGCGTGGCGCGGTGGGAGTTCAGAAAGTGCAGTGCGGGGGAGGGGGACACTCGGCGGTACAGCGCCGGCGCCGGGTGCGGGAGCGGGTGCACAGGAAGCGTTGTAATCGGTGGGGTCGCAGTCGATGAGGTCATCATGGGGAGATCCTTCCGTGGAATCGGTCAATGGTGGAAGGATAATGGCAACATCGCGGCAAAATGTCAAATATTTACGGATAAACCGAAAAATCACCGAATAATATTCGGAATATCCAGCTCTTCGGCGATCAGCTGCGTGTGTGAGCGCGAAGTATCCGGGAGCCCCGGGAGAAGTTGTTCGACGCATCGACGGCCTTGATGCGGATGCGAACTGAGCTCCCCGGATTCAGGCCCGTGATGGTTGCGCGACGCTTGCGGGCGGGCACGGTGCGGGCGATCTGCCATCGCCCGCCACGCTGGATGAAGACGACATAGCCGGCGATTTCGTGATTGTCGGTCGATCGTCCCCACGTGATCTTGACGCTCGACTGTCCACGTTTGCGAACCCTGAGGCGTCGCGGGCGCGTCGGTCGTTGTGTGTCGGCCGTCGTTCGAGCTTCCGCATAGCGATACGTCGAGCGATTCCCAGCGGCGTCAGTTGCCACGATTCCGAAGACATTTGAACTGAGTGGAGTCAACCCGTCGATGCGTGCCGTGGAGCGGCCGGTGCGCGCCCGACGTGTCCAGGTCGTGCCGACCCACGAATAGATCTCGTAGGCAGCAACTCCTCGATCATCTCGAGCAGACAGCCACGACAGAGTGACCGACGTTGCGTTGCTGCTGATTGACACTGCACCGGGCGAACTGGGGGCGCTGTCGTCCGGAGGATCGGACGTTTCGGCATACCCGTGATCGACGAACTGGTTGCCCGACGCGGCAGCGTTCCAATGTGTTGCCAGGTACGACCCGGTCGCCGGTCGCGGGTTGAAGTAGTCGTTGCGGTTGCAGTCGAATGTCAGCGAGCTGCACACGGTGTTGGAGTAGGAGCTGCGGCTCCCGCCGTCGGCGTAACACATGATGTCGGCGCCATCGTTGCAGTGACCTGCGCCGGAGTCGTTCGGTGCAGCCGAGACGACGGCACCCATGTTGTGGCCCGCCTCGTGCAGCAGGGTCGTCCAGTCGGGGTCGGTTGCGCCTGTGGTCGTGTACTGAACTGCGAATGCGCCGCCCATGTTGTTCAGGTTGCCTGTGCCCGCAGTTGAGTCGTCGTACAGGATTCCCTGGCCGAGATACCCTGCGCCGATTGAGTCGTCGTAGAAGACGAGGTAGCGATCTCGGGCGCCAGCACTTACGTCTGTGCCATAGCCGAGCGCGTTCAGATCGTTGATGATCGTCGAGAAGCTGTCGCCGCTCGATCCGGTCGCCAGCTGCACGTTGAGCACCAGCG
>CAYNNW010000436.1:0-2173 GCA_964398435.1 uncultured Gaiellales bacterium
GAGGCAAGCGAGTCGTATGCCGAGCGCGGCGTGCCCTTGGTGGTGCTTGCTGGAGCCGAATATGGATCAGGCTCCAGCCGCGACTGGGCGGCCAAGGGGCCGCGACTGTTGGGCGTTCGTGCCGTCATTGCATCAAGCTACGAGCGGATCCACCGCTCCAATCTCGTCGGGATGGGCATTCTTCCGCTCGAGTACGTCAACGGTGAATCAGCTGCGTCGCTGGGATTGACCGGGAGCGAAACGTTCTCGATCAGCGGCGTCTCAACGCTGTTTACTGCGGACGCCCGCACGTCGGGGCTCGCGGGCGATCGAACCGTCACCGTCACTGCACGACGAAGTGACGGCAGCGATGTCACGTTCCAGGCACTTGTCCGCGTCGATACGCCGCAGGAAGTCCAGTACTACGAGCACGGCGGAATCCTGCAGTACGTGCTTCGACGGTTGCTTGCGGAGGGCTGATCGCAATGTCGCTCGAGCCACGGGCACAGCTGCCTGACACGGGCGAGCGCACTGTTGTACTGCTGCACGGGCTCGGTGCAGACCACCGCGCCTTCATGCGCTTTCAGCGCCTTCTTCCTGCGGAGTGGAGCACCACTGCGCTGGACCTGTTGGGTCATGGCTCCGCGCCGAAGCCGGACTCGGGCTACGCACTTGAGGACCACGCTGAGTGGATCGAGGAACAGATCCGGCAGCTTGCCGGAGGGTCGGCGGTCACACTGTTGGGTCATTCGTATGGGGCTGCTGTCGCGGTTGCGACGGCGGCACGGGCGCCCCAACTTGTGGACGATCTCGTGCTGCTGGATGCCGTTGTCTACGACCAGTGGGCCGGTTCACACTCCGGCACGGACCGTGCCGAGGGGCCGGCCGCACGCATGATTCGAGCCAAGCACGACGGAAACATTGCCGAGACCGTGGAGGTGCTGTTTCCGTCAGAGGGGTCAGCACTGCGGGCCTGGATACTTGAGACCTGGGAGACGATGGCAGCGGGCGTGGTTGAGAACCTGGACCATGACTGGGGTCGATTCGCCACGCAGGTACGCTGCAATGTTGGAATCGTCCACGGTGAGGTCGCACTCGGCGGTGCGGGAACACGGGCGGCGGAAATGTTCCGCGACGCCTTTGTGAATGCGGGCTCCGATTGCACAGTTGAGGACGTCTGCATTCCCGGTGCCGGACACTTTCTCCATGCAACCCACGCGCGAGAAACGGCAGACGCGGTCGCACGGATACTCGGTCGGGTCTCTGCATGACGACGGCGGATACCAGCACACCACTTCGCGTATTGGTGGTCAGCATGTGGCCGTCGAAACAGGCGCCTGAACGCGGTGTGTTCGTCAAGACACAGGTCGCTGCCCTGCGACGGGCCGGTTGTGACGTCGATGTGGTGCCGCTGACCGATGTTCGAACCGGTCGGCTTCGAACACCACTCAAGTACTTCTCACTGCTTCGACGAACGCGTCGGGCGATTCGCCGGTTCCAGCCGGATGTCGTGCTGGCGCACTTTCTGGTACCTACGGGATCGGTCGCGCGGATGGCGGCGACTCGGGCCCGCATTCCGTATGTCGTGACCGCGCATGGGACAGACGTTGCCAACGCCGAGCGGTCACCCGCGCTGGCAGCTCGCACGCGCCTGGTGCTCGGGGACGCCGCCGGTGTGGTCGCCGTGTCGACGGATCTTGCCCGGCGGCTGAGCGTGATCGCCCCTGACGGTCCGTCAATCGTTGTCTCACACATGGGAATTGATCGATCGGCGTTTCCGTGGGCCGAGCAGGGTGAGCGCTCCGGGCCGGGAAGTGACGGCCGCCTGATCGTTGCGGTCGGCACACTCTCCGATGCAAAGAATCACCAGCTACTGATTGCGGCCCTTGCGAAGCACCTGCCACATGACCGGCTCGTGATCATCGGCGAAGGTCCACTCCGCGAGCAGCTGGAGCGGCAGATTGCCGAGGCCGGGGTGCGCGACCGTGTGGCGTTGGCCGGGCGTGTCAGCCAGTTTGAGCTTGGCGAGTGGTTCTCACGCGCGAGCGTCGTTGCGCTGGCAAGCCCGGTTGAGGGATTCGGCCTGGCACCGCTGGAGGCACTGTCAACTGGATGCCCGATTGCGATTTCGGCAACGATCCCGGCTGCCGCCGTGATCGAGCCCGGTGTGTCGGGCGCGACCTTCGTTCCAGAC
>CAYNNW010000437.1:0-1787 GCA_964398435.1 uncultured Gaiellales bacterium
GTGCTGGCGGCTGCCGGGGGGAACTGTCACGTCTATGTGGATGAATCCGCCGATGCAACGATGGCACGCGAGATCGTCCTCAATGCCAAGGTCCAGCGCCCAGGCGTCTGCAACGCAGCTGAAACCCTGCTGATTCATGCCAGTCGTGAAGCAGATCTGCTGCCACTGATACGCGGTGATCTTGCAGCCGCCGGAGTCGAGATCATCGATGGGCCCACAGGCTGGGAAACTGAGTTTCTCGATCTGAAGATCGGGATTCGCGTGGTCGCGTCACTGGAAGAAGCCATCGAGCACATCAACCAGTACGGCACGGGACACAGCGAAGCGATCGTGACTGCGGACGACAGCGCTGCAGAGCGATTCACCTCGGCCGTTGACGCTGCCTGTGTTTATGTCAATGCATCCACTCGGTTCACGGACGGAGGAGAATTTGGCCTGGGAGCTGAGGTAGGAATCTCCACCAATCGGCTCCACGCACGCGGACCGATCGGACTGCGGGAACTGACAACGACCAAGTACGTGCTGCATGGTACGGGGCAGGTCAGAACCTGAGAAGGTGCCGCGACTGGCGGCGACGCGATAGGTTGCGGGGGATGGACACGTCGTCTGAAGAGCGAACACTCGTCGTCTACGGGGGAATGTTCGACCCGCCGCACCTGGGACATGCGGCAATCGTCCGAACGCTGGTCGAGCGTGGATTCGACGTCCTGGTCGTGCCGGCCGGCCGGCCACCGCATCGAGCGGTACCGGTTGCAACCGACGAGCAGCGATTGTCGATGTGCGAGGCGGCGTTCGGGAGCAATTCCCGCGTCCGAGTTGAAGCGTGCGAGATTGTTCGTTCGCGCCAATCCGGGGAGCCGACGTGGATGTCGGACACGCTTGCGGCAATTGTCAGAACGAACCCTGGACGTACGGTTGCTCTGGCGATTGGAGCTGACCAGCTGGCGCGGTTTCAGCAGTGGAATCGATGGCGAGAGATCCTCGAACTGGTCGGGCTTGTTGTGATTGCCCGGCCGGATCAGATTGACTCGACGACTGCTGACGAGCTGGTTCGTTCGCTCATCGCCGAGTCGCCGGGGGCGATGATCACGTGGTGCGATGCCGTGGCCATCAACGCTGAGTCCGGAGTCATCCGCGACCTGCTCGCTCGCGGGCAGCGTGAGCTTGCGTTGCCACTGCTCGCTCCCGGGATCGACCACCTTGTAGATGAAGCCTATGGCACGCGAGTCGGCTGAATTCGCAGGTTCTGCCGACGGTACGGGCCCGCGACTTCCCGTGCTACGGTACAATTCAGGCATATGACCGATCCTGACACGCGTTCCTTCGCGCACGAACTTGCCCACACAGCGGCTGACAAGCTTGCCGCCGACGTCCGACTCATCGACCTCCGGGGCGTCGTGAGCTATACGGACTACTTCGTGGTGTGCACTGGCAACAACGCGCGTCAGACGAAGGCAATTCGAGACCATGTGGTCGACGAAATGCGCAAAGCGGGACACCACCGACCTCGTCGCAGCGAATCAGATCCCGAGGGGACCTGGCTGCTGCTGGACTATGAGGACGCGGTGCTTCACATCTTCACGCCCGATGCGCGCTCGTTCTACCGTCTCGAGAATCTCTGGGGACAGGTTCCGCAGGAGACGATCGAGCCCGAGCACGCTCGGGATTCGGGTACATCATTTGAGAGCGGAAGCGCGACGGGTTCTGCGCGCACACCACGCTGACGCTATACTCTCCGGCGGCCAATGTGCCCTGCACACGGCCCGACAGCATGGGGGTATAGCTCA
>CAYNNW010000437.1:1797-2159 GCA_964398435.1 uncultured Gaiellales bacterium
CAGCTGGGAGAGCGCTACGCTGGCAGCGTAGAGGTCGTCGGTTCGAGCCCGACTACCTCCATTCGTCTCGGGGATCACGCCTGACCGGTGTGATCCCCGCACTTCTTCTGGCGATCCCGTGAGCATTCTGGCTGCATCTGGTGTCTGGAATGGTGATGACCAGCCGGCCACCATGGCATCTGCCACGTGGCGCTCAAGCGGGGGAGCGGGCTGCCGATACCACTTCCGTGAGGGAACGCCGACATTCGGCGTGCAGGATGCACGCCCTGATTGCCATGCTTGCGGTCAGCGCATCGATTGTGCTTGCGGTGCCGGCGAATGCGCATGCTGACACGGCTGACACCCGCGTAATAGTCGGATTC
>CAYNNW010000438.1:0-2158 GCA_964398435.1 uncultured Gaiellales bacterium
CAGCGCCTCAATGTCCAGGGCGCCATCGATCGTCGCTCCCTCGTCGAACAGATCCCCGGCCGCAAGTACCTGCACAGTTGCGGGACGCGTCCCAAATGCCGACAGCACTCGCGCTGCACCAGACTGGAGGAGAAGTGCGAACTCGGTTCGATCGGCTGCAACGAGCTCTCCGCGAGATACCTGGGCCAGCACCGCGCGCCGTTGCAGCAGGTCCGTGATATTGGGATCGATTCCGTCGAACAGGGGCACGTCGGCTATGTGTGGTGCGCCCCCGCGAGCGCCTCGTCGCGAGTGGCGGCTGAGCAGCTGTGCACCAAACGTGTCGCCCAGGCGAGCGAGGTTGCCCTGGATGCGTTCGAGCTGCAGGCGAATGCTCGGGGATCGCGAGGTAGCGCCGGTGTCTGCCACAGCGGCGGCTGCCTCGCACATCAGCGCGTCCAGTTCAAATCCGTGCTGCCGCCACCTGGATGCAATCCGCAGCAACATCCGTTCCCGCGAGCGTGAGGCACGGTGCTGGTATGCGTGCCATTCTCGTGTCGCCAATGAGGCGTAGGGACTTTGATCCACGTTTTCGACCGCGGCGGCAAGCCGCGCGGCAGCTGCGCCGAGTGGGGCGGAGCCCGTCAGGCGCGCGGATCGCATCACCCATGTCAGCGACTCTGCGCAGGTGGAGGGCTCATCGGGTACCGGGGCGGCCAGCAGTCGCCTGCCGGCCTCGTCGAGTTGACCGGATCGGACGTCGCATCGCGCGAGAAGCGCCGCGACCATGTGGTCCAGTGACGGGTCTTCCAATTCAGCCGCATATGTCGTGCACTCAGCCAGTGCGCGGGTCGGGTCCGAGCCGCGCGCAATCTGAGCTAGTCCGCAGTACAGGCTTGCGGTGGCACGATCGTCTGCGGATGTCAGTGAGTCGAGGTCAGCCATGACCTGATCGGCAAGCGTTGCTGCTGAACGCACGCGCCCTCGCAGAACCTCAATCCAGGCACGGTGTGCACGGGCGAGCGTCGTCGTTGCCCGCTCGTCATCCGGAGCGTGCGCAGTCACCACATCAAGTGCCTCGGCCGCCGACTCCAGGTCCAGCTGTTCGACGGAAATCAGCGCCAGGTTGAGAGCGGCGTTTGCTGCACCGTCGATGTCGCCGCCCATCATCGCCTGGTCGATGGCGGATCGCAGGGCATCACACGCGAGGTCGAGGTCTCCGATGTGCGATGCCGCGCTTCCAAGTATGCGCAGCAGAAGTGGCCGAAGGTGCGGATCCCGACTGCCTTCGATCTCGCGCGACAGCACGCGAAGGCTGATTGTACGTGCCTGTTCAGGGTGTCCTTCAATGAGAGTTCCATAGGCAGCGCAGGCGGCCTGCCAGCCAGTCGCATTCGGATCGGCGTTCGAGCGCAGGTGGCTCCACGACTCTGCTGATGGTGCGCTGCGAAAGGTCCAGTAGGCAATTCGCGCCAGGAATTCAGTGTCGTCAGGGAGGGCGACCGTGGCGAGCTCCTGCCAGAGGCTGCTCGCGTCGTCCCGGCTGCACAGGCCGGCGCACTCGGCACGCGCCCGCATGATGTCGATCCGCTGGCCACCGTCATCCACGCCTCGCTCGAGCAGCGTCGACAGTCCATCGAGTGCTCGAAGACGTTTCCAGGGCCGCCCGTCGTCCAGCCTGCATGTCAGCGCCTCGTACAGAAGACGGTATGCACGTTCCCGATCGTCGGCGATGACCAGAAGTGTGCCGGCCTCCAGCAGCCGTCGTTCCCGAACGGGATCGGATTCGATCCAGGCCTCCGCGAGCATCAGCGAGCGTTCGTTCCGTACCGTTCCGTTATCGGTGGCATGAGGAACCTCGACTGCCCCGTCACGCAGATGCACCACCCCTGGAGTCGACAACAGGTCGCCGATCAGTGCGTCGGGGTCTGCCCCAGGATCGATTCGCCGAGCCACCTCACGGGCAACCGCGTGTGGTACGGGTACCGGGGCGGCCGCAAGGACCTGCTGAAGCGTTGTTGTCTGCGTGCCAGCCACTGCAGGGCGTCTATCGGCACCTGCGCGCAGGCATATACGGGAGGGCTGAGGCACGCAACCGGCTCTACGCAGGCAGCGCCAATATTGTGTCGACTCTGCGACGTAATTCGGATGTGAATGTGAAGCTACATGCTTCCGATAT
>CAYNNW010000439.1:0-2158 GCA_964398435.1 uncultured Gaiellales bacterium
GCTCCTGGCGCGACAGGGGGGACGCCAGATCCATTCGGCACTTGCCCTCGACAATTTTCCGAGCATTCGAATGGCGCTCCCTGCGGGGCAGCAGGTCGAAAAGACGCTCGAGACGACGACCGAGTTCATGCGCGGCGTCGGAACCGCGATGAGCCGAGCCGAAGTGCCCGGAGAGGGCGTCATCCGGCAGATGCCGGTTGTGCGACATTTTGTCGATGAGATGCAGCGAGGTGCGCGCCTGGTTGCAGCCGGGCAGCAATTTGCAGTGGTCGATGAGTCAAAGGTCATTTCCGACATGACACGACTGGCCGACGATGCATCAGAGATGATCGTCGCCGCTACCACGGACATGGCAAAGTTCGGTGCAACAAAGGCGCGAGTCCAGGCCGGTGCCATCCGCGCCGGAGCTGGAGCAGCCGCCGTAATCGCCGGCGTGGCGATCCTTGGATCGACGCTGTTCGACGTCGAATAGCCGGAATGCTTGACCAATCGCTGGCAGCGTCCTAACGTGGAGCTACGGCCGCTCAGGACATCGGCCGTACGGGTACGGGGCCCGTCTCACCTCCACACAGGATGGACGACGATGAGCATGCCCCGCTGCGCCCATGGCGCACTTCTGATCGTGATCGCGATGATTGCACTCGCGGTCCCCACTCAGTCCATGGCTGTGCAACCGCCGCCGCTCGTGGCTCCACACACAGGTGGTGGAGCATGTTTTCCGTCCCCGGTCGATTCAACCTTCACCTGTATAGGCTCTGCAGCCGACTTTCCCCGGTATCGCGGCTGGGCACGAATGTCAGATGAGATTCCCAATCCATCGTGTCAGCCAGACGCACCTATCGGATCCTGCGCCGCTGGCGTCAGTCGTGTTGTTGCGTGGTACCGGAACGGCCGACGCTGGACGCGGTCCAGCATCCGGCTGGACGGCGGATGGGTGTATGTCTGGTATCCCGGTAAGACCTGGACGTGGGTATGGCGGCAGTCGACAGGCTGGTTCGTTATCCAGTCCAAGTGGATTTCGGTATCGCTCACCTGTTCTCGCAAGGCGAACGGCCGATTCGACCAGCGCTACTGCCGTGCGTAGAAGTCTTCCAGACGTCGGTCGGAGAATTGCCGTGAACTGCGCAGACGCATGAGCATTGACGCTATCGGAACTGCGGAGTACGTTGAATGAACGGCGCTTCAGGACAACCGCCGTGCGGGTACGGGGCCCGTCTCACCACGATCACTGGATGATTGAGATGAACAACGCCCCCTGCGCTCGACGCGTACTCGTTCCCCTTGTAGTGCTTCTGGCGCTCGCCATTCCATCCATCGCCTCGGCAACGCCAGGCTCAATTCATCAGGCCGAGTGGTCCGATGGTCGGTGTGCCACACAGGGGCGCAGCGAATACCTGTGTGTAGGTGGAGTCAATGAGTTCACGGGATATACAGGACATGCTGTGCTGCTCAACGAGCAGGATCCATCACTCGCGCGGCACTCATGTGACAGCCGGGGAGTGTGCCGGCAGCTCCCAACACGCGTGATCGCGTGGCGCAAGCGGGGCGGCCAATGGTTCAGGACATCGATCGTTATGAACAACCGGCCAGCGTACGCCTGGAATGCGGGCCGGTCGTGGACGTGGGTCTGGACGCGAGCTGCAGGTTGGCTTGCTGTGCCGTCGCGGTACGTTGAGGCCCGGTTCATCTGCCTGCGCAACACCTACGGACGCTGGAGTCGGCGGTACTGCCGAAGTCAGGTCGCCTAGGCATCGCTGACGACGCTGCCGGGGAGGGCTTCGATCTCTCCCGCAAACGTGCGTGCGGCAGTCAATACGTCGCGAATGGGTTGAGGGGCAGAATCAAGCTGACCTGTCCACTGAACCGGTGATCCGGCCCGGCGGTCGATGCCGCTGCCCGTTGATCCCATGAAGGCAGTAACGCGGTAGTGCCCACGTGGGACATCGATCCACTGAGGCTGCTGACCAACCGGTGGTGTATCCAGTGAGAGCAGGCGCGATCCCGCAATGGCGTCACTCAATCGTCCCGCGGCTGCCAGTGCATCGCTGTCGCTGACCGGCGCGCCTTTCCAGGCATCTGGGCTTGCGTTCCGAACCCTGTGCTCGCGAGGAAGCGGTACGCCGAATAGCGTTGTGCTGCTGGTACTGCTCATCTCGGC
>CAYNNW010000440.1:0-596 GCA_964398435.1 uncultured Gaiellales bacterium
TTCGTCACCGCCTCCGCCGTGATCACAGGTTTGCCCTCCGGTGTGAGCGGGCCTTCAGGAAGCTTCGGCCATTCGCCGCTTGGTGAGGCCACAAGCGCGAGGTAGGCCATTTGGCGGACGTGGAACTTGCCACGCGCGCGTTCTTCGTAGTTTTGCATCAAGACCGTGTCGAAGCCGTCGGCCTTCAGCTTGTCGTGGTCGAGCGATTGCCAAAGGGCGCGAAGCTCTTCCACTTTGCGGCCGGTTTTGGCGGGCGTGGGGGTGTAGACTTCGATGCCCAGCGCCTTCTTGCGCCCCGGCGGCGTCATGATCTCGCCGAAGAACGGCACTTCCGCTTTGCCGTATTCCCCGAGGTCGACGATTTCGGGCGTCGGCGCTTTCCAGTCGTTCGGATCCTGCGCGACCTTCCAGCGCTCCTTGCCGGCTTGGCGCAGCCACACCGCATTCTCGCCGCGCTTGTAGTGGAAGTCCTCGTAGGACTCGGCCACGGTTGCGTCCTTCATGCTCTGCGAACGCAGAAAGCCGACGGCCGCCTGCTTGAACCCTTTGTCGTCGGCGGCCACGAGCACAATGCCGCCGAACAGCAGATCGGCGAC
>CAYNNW010000440.1:606-2158 GCA_964398435.1 uncultured Gaiellales bacterium
CGTGGTTGGAGAGTAACGCCTCATCCGGCAGCTGAAATGCAGCGAAGAGTACCTTCGAGCCCGGATCGTTTTCGGCATCGACAGTGAGGCCCTTTAGGAACGTGATCTTGGTGCCGTCCCTCAGGGTGACGATGACTTGCTGCGGCTGAGCTTGAAGCTCGCTTGCGCCGGTGCGCCGAAATTCGGCCGACACCGAAGATGCCGTCAGCACGAGCAACAACACCGCAAGCAAGGCGCGCAACATGGAAGCTCCCATCGTTCAGCTTACTCTAGGTACCGCGTGGCGTGCATATCAATGAGTTTTCTCCACGGTGCGCAGGCTGTGTTGGCAAAAAGCAAAAGGCCCCGGAGGTTGTCCGGGGCCTTTGGTCTGATGCGTCTCAAGCGCTTACTTGCCGGGAGCGGTGATCGTTATCTTGGTGCCGAAGCACTTTGGGCTGGCGAGGTAGGACTCGATGAGGCCAAGTGTTTCGCGGTGCCATTCCGGCCACCACGGCAGTTGGTGCCACATGTCTTTGATCTCGTGGTACTCGGCGTCTTTCCCGGCACCCTTCATGGCGCTGTAGAAGAGTTCGCTGTGCACGGTGTCGGCCTGACGGTCGCGGTCGCCGTGATAGAGCAGGATCGGGATCGAACCCTTTGACACGTTTTGGATCGGATCCATTCCCGTCACCGTCCAGCCCTGCAGTTCGCGCTGGATGCGGTTGGCGCCCCAGAGATTGCCGAGACGTTGAAGGTCCGCTACGGGCGCGCCGGCGATGGCGCACTGATACGGACTTCCCGGACGGACCGAAGCCGCGACAGCTGCGAAGCCGCCGTAGGAGTAACCGAAGATCGCCATACGCTTCGGATCGGCGATGCCTTGCTGGACGAGCCACGCTGCGCCGTCATCCTTGTCGTCTTGCATCTTCTGGCCCCACTCCTTGTCGCCGGCCTTCCACAGCGCCATGCCCCAACCGTCGGAGCCGCGGTACTGCGGTTGCAGCACGGCGTAGCCTCGCGTGGTCAGGAACTGCGTCCAGCCGCTCTGGTCCCACGTGATGTAGTCTCGCGCCCAAGGGCCACCATGCGGATGGATGATCGCCGGGATGGGACCGTGTTTGGCCTTGTCGTAGCCAGCGGGAAGCGTGAGAAGTCCTGGGATCGTCAGGCCGTCACGGGCCTTGTAGGTCACATATTTCGTGTCCCCAAACGTGCGCTCGTTCATGGTCGGGCGCGACTTGCCAAGCTGCTTCAGCTCTTTGCCGTTGTTGAGCAGGAAGTAAACCGGCGGTTGGCGCGGTCCCGACACGGTGACGATCGCGCGGCCCAGGCGCTTGTTGCGGCTGGTGATGGCGACGTTGTTGCCGCGGAACTGGTTGTCGAGCGTCTGTTGGATCGGCGCCCAGTAGTCGTCGACGAACACTGTCTTACGCGCCGGACCTTCGACAGTGTAGGCGGCGACGCCGTTCATCGTTTTGGCTTCGCGGTCATAGAGGCCCGCAACGTCGCTGATGTCGAATTCCGGGGACGCGAAGGCGGGCTCCGGCTCCCAGGTGCGCGATGCGATGTC
>CAYNNW010000441.1:0-2156 GCA_964398435.1 uncultured Gaiellales bacterium
GCTGACGATCTTGTCGATGATCCGCTCAAGATGCTGCTCGTCGACGAAGCGTACGTTCGTCAACGTAATCTTGCCCTTGCGCTCGATGTAGACGGTCTTGTGGTCGTTGACCATGACCTCGCTTACCGTCTCGTCACGCAGGAACGGGTCGATCGGACCGTATCCAAGGATATCGTCGGTGATCTCCTGAATGAGCTGTGCCCGCTCCTGCCGGGTGAGTGGAGTCTCATCCTCAGACATGATCTCGGCAACGGCCTCGTGGACGGCCATCACCAACTCATCGCGGTTATCGCTACCGCCCTGCCGCTCGCTACGGAACAGGCTCGGACCAACGCTTTGGATCACGGTCTTGTGAATCTTGGTCTTCAGTTCAACGAACGGATCGCTGCCGATCGAGTTGTCTGTGCCATCACCCGAGCCGCCGCCTCCCTGCTGTGGGCCGCGCTGCTCAACATTCAGTGATTGGAGCCTGCTGTGAAGTGACATCTGTGGTTACCTCTCCGTACGTCGCGCCCGTGGCAGGGTCAGGCTGCCTTCTCGTCGCTGGTGGCCACGTCCGCGTCATCGGCGCCGAAGTCGAGCTCGATGTCCAGATCCAGCGAATCGCCGTCGGCATCCTTGTCGGGGAGCGCAGTTGCACTTTCAACGAGCGACAGCGCGCCATCGTCGGCGCCCTTCTTCTTGCGCTTCGACTTCTTGGACTTCTTGGACTTCTTCTCTGCTGGCGCCTCGATCGACTCTTCCTGGCTGAGGGCAGCCTTGTCGGCCTTGGTCAGCTTCAGTGCCGGGGCCTGTGGTTCACCCGCACGGATAGCCTCCGGAGTCAATGCAATACACAGTGTGCGCAGTGCCCGTGAGACGTCACTCTTGGGGTCGCTCATCGCCACGGGGATTCCGCGGTTGACGCCGAGTGGAACAAGACGGTTGCTGGGGACTTCGAACCGAACCTTGCGGCCGAGCACCTTCTCGACTTCCTCGCGCCGCAGGCCCACCTTGGACTTGGCCCGATTGAGCACGACGTGACAACGGTCGAGTGGATAGTGCAGCATGTCCAGGGTCTGCAGGCAGACCTTGACACTCTTGATTGCCGGAACATCCAGCGATGCGATGACCAGCAGGTCGTCCGTGCGGTCAAGAGCCGTCAGCACCGATGCATTGAAATTCGGTGGTGTATCAATCAGGACGACGTCATACGACTGCTTTGCGACTGTCAGCAGGCTTGCAAGTCGGTCCTCAGTGATCAGCTCTGCATCCTCTGGGCGCAGAGGAGCCGGAAGGATGTGCAATCCCGACTCGTGGTGCGTGACGAAGCCATTCACCTTTTCGGCGTCCAGATCGCCGTGTGTCATCACGAGATCCAGGATCGTTGACTTCGGGTCTGCCCCCATGGTGATTGCGACGTCGCCGAACTGCAGATCAAGGTCGATCAGCAGCGTCCGCTTGCCCAGGCGACGCGCGAACAGCGCGCCCATGTTGCAGGCGAGCGACGTCTTTCCGGTGCCACCCTTTGGTGAAAACAGCGTGATGACGCGGCTCGATTCAGCGCGGTGTGCTCCGCCGCCACCACCAGGCGACATGCTTCCCAGCGAGTGCGCCTTCTTGACCGTGAAGACGAGGTTGTCGGGTAGCTGCGGCAGCAGCACAACGTCGTTGAGCCCCTGTGCAACGGCGCCCTCAAGCAGGGACGGCGTGCTACGTGTCACCAGCAGGATGATCGGAGCCTGTGTGTGCTCGCGGATCTTTGCGATCTCGTCGGCCGGAATGTGGTCTGGACGCTGCAGCGCGTGCAATACGACCTGTGCGCCAGTGGACGCCAGCTTTGGTCCGGCCTTTGATGGCTCGGATGCTGTTCCGACCAGTTCGATGTCTGGATGACTCGCCAGTGCGTCCCGGGCTTCTGCCAGTCCGGCGCAGGCGCCAGAGATGAAGATCCGGATTGGCGATGCGGTGCCGTCGCTCATCGGTGCGGTGCTCCTGGTGTTGGTGACGTGGTGGTGTCGGTCATCGGTCGGTCGGTGTGGATCAGGTCACTGTCGGTGACGGTTCGGTGATCGGCGGAAGCTTGGTCTCGGTATCGCCGGAGCTTGGGCGCAGCATCAGCCAGAGCTTGTTGGCATCTGCGAATGACGTAGCCCAGAGAATGCGCTGAGCAACCT
>CAYNNW010000442.1:0-2154 GCA_964398435.1 uncultured Gaiellales bacterium
TGAGCAAGCTCACCGGTGGCCCGTGGCCCGCAACGCTTACCACGACGTCGCTCGTGCTTCCCGACGGTATTGGTATTCGCCGCGCACGGGAGTCAGACCGTACCGCGTACGTTGACCTCTCCCACGAGGCGTTTGGTCACTATGCGCGATCGCTCCATGGCCTCACCGACGACGAGATCCGACACGGATTGCAGCGCGAGTTCGTTCCCGACGTGGCTGTCATGATCGAGCGCGATACCTCCGTTGTCGGTGTGATGGTGGTCGAGCAGCGGCCCGCTGAGGTGTGGATCGATCACATGGTACTCAGCCCTGCCGCCCGCAATCTGGGCATTGGTACGCACCTGGTCAGGTGGGTGCAGCAGGCCGCCCATTCGGAAGGATGTCCGGTAACGCTGAGCGTTGTCGATGGCAATCCTGCGAAACACCTGTATGAACGACTGGGATTCTTCACAACTTCTGTTGTTCCACCACGTACGTTCATGGAGTGGCAGCCAGCCGCTCGACTCTGAAATGTTCAGGCTCGCGTGGTCGATACATGGGTGTGGCGCGTACGGGCGCGATCCACAGGACACGGGGCAACGGGAATCGCATGGCAGGACCAACGGGAGCAGTGCGCTCAGAACTCATCGGCTATGGCTGCATGGTTGTTGGCGGCCTCGTCGGTGGTGTTGGAACAACCACGATTCGTGATCACAAGCTCAGCGAGCGTGTGGGCACGTACACAGCCGCAGCAGGGGTACTGACGTACGCAGGCCTCCGTCGACTTGTAGTTGCCGATATGCCCGTGACTCGCTGGTTTGTCCAGGCAGATGAATCAATCGTCCGCGGCATCGGCCAGCGCATTCCGTACGCGGGGCGCTGTGCTGCCGGCGTTGCAACGTTTGGCTTGTGGGGAGCCGCCCTCGGAGCGATGTTCGTCACAGTCGCCAACCCACGGACATTCGCGTTATGAACCACGAATCTGTGACGCATGCGCCAACCGTCTGCGGCGGCCACGCAGCCCGCTAGCCGTGGCGCGCGCGGTCCATGACCACGCTGCGCGCGCGTGCACTCCACGGGTCGTCCAGTGCGTCAAGCTGAGGTGCGTCGTCGCCGTATCGATGTACCAGTGCTGCTTCGATCAGCCAATCGGCCAGCTCGGGATTTCGTGGGAGCAGTGGACCATGAAGATACGTTCCGAGTGCCCGGCCGACGATGCAGCCTTCGAAACCGCTTCGTCCGTCGTTGCCGTGACCGTTGATCACTTCACCCAATGGGCGTGCACCGTCCGCAAGCGTTGTGCGACCGGCGTGATTCTCGAATCCGGCAACCTCAATCGAGTGGGTCAGCTGCGCGTCATCCCACTCCAATCCGCTCGGCACCGCAATGCGCGGGTTCGGAAGCTGTGCAGTGATTGCAACGTTGCCGATCAGTCGACCCGGCTGTGCGGTTGTCGCTGCCCGAAACAGACCGACGCCGGGCTGGTCGGCGCCCGAGACATCGTGGTATCCGCTGCCCAACAATTGGTAGCCACCGCATACGGCGAGCAGCGCTGCGCCCGCGGCAACCGCGCGTGTGATTTCAGCGCCAACCGGACCGCTCGCCATGCGGTCGGCGATCATGCGTTGGTCGCGATCCTGGCCACCGCCGACGTAGATCAGATCGACATCGTCCGCGTTGAATGTGTCGTCGAGCCCCAGCCCAACGACCTCGATGCCGATTCCCCTCCAGGTGCAGCGTCGGCTCAGTACCTGAATGTTTCCGCGATCTGCATAGATGTTCAGATAGCGGTCGTACAGATGCAGGACGCGAACGGTGTGCTTCATGTCGTGCGCTCCCAGTACGGCAGCGCCCATCCCTGTCGGTGAATCGATTCGCGCAGACTGAGCATCGCGGTGTATGTCACCAGGGCCCAGGCGTGTCCATGCGCCGTGTCTTCGCGTGCGCGCTTGAGAACCTCGAACATCGCCTCCTCAATGTCGCTGGTGACGGCCAGCTGTTCGGGTTGAGCGCCCCCGTACCACGCTCGCAGGGCAAGCTCCTCAGCACGCTCCCCTGTCAGCACGAGTCGCGGCGCGGCCTGGAGCAGCGGTTCAAGATCCGCGTCCCAGATCCACGAGGTGTCACGACCATCTGCGATCCCGTCGTTGAGCGCGATCATTGTCGCGGCGAGGT
>CAYNNW010000443.1:0-2147 GCA_964398435.1 uncultured Gaiellales bacterium
CGGCCGCCCACTCGCGAACCAGTTTGCGCACCATTCGTCGTCCTTCAGGATCGAGTGCGCTGGTGGGCTCGTCGAGCAGCAGGTACTCGGGCGTGCCAACCAGTGCCTGGGCAATCCCAAGACGTTGCTGCATTCCCTTTGACAGCGCCGAAACACGCCGCTCAGCCGCGTGTGACAGGTCAACTCGTTCGAGGAGCGCTCGCCGCTCGCTGCCACCTCCCGGCGAATGCGCAAGTCGCTGGTGCAGCTTCAGGACCTCGTCGACCGTCAGCCATGGGGGAAATCGGAAGAGCTCCGCCAGGTAGCCAATCGATCGGCGCGCAGCCCGTGTTCCTGCCGGGTGGTCGCCGATGAGCAGTCGACCGCTCGATGGTCGGACCAGCCCAACCATCGATTTGACCAGCGTCGATTTTCCAGCTCCGTTCGGCCCGAGCAGTCCAATTGCCCGCCCTGGTTCTGCCGTCAGTGACGCGCTGCGGAGTGCTGTATTGCGGCCGAAGCGTTTGCTCACCCCATCTGCAACAAGCGTTGTTGGCATCATCACTCAGGGGCCTCGGAGTCATCATCCAGCCACCCCAACTTCACTGCTGCCTCAAGCGCCGTTTCGCGAAGTGGGCGGTCGTGATTGACCACCGAAATCGACTCAAGCTGGGCGCTGTCCAATATTGCATCCAGCTCCACCGTTCGATTGAGGTGCCATTCGCAGCGACTTCCCAATTCGCGGTTCCGGATCCGCTCCATGCGCACCGATTCAGGGGCTCGTACGCGTAGAACAGTGACATGCTCTGAGTTGATCGCGTTCGAAATGCACGCCACATCGTCGCTGTCTTCGACGACCCCGGCTATGACAAGGTGGGAAGCTCCGTGTTCGCGCATTCTTCGCGCGACGTCGGCCAGATTTGCATACGTCAGGCTGCGGTTGAATGGATCATCCACCGTTCGCGGGTACATCTGCCCCAGCCAATCAAGGTCGATCAGGCCGTGGATGATGTCGTTTTCGTCCAGCAGGTCCGACAGCTCTTCGGCAACGGTGGTCTTGCCAGCTCCGATGGTCCCACTGATCACGACGGTAAACACAGGTACGGAGTTCGCGTTCGACGCGGTCGGTTCCTGCGTCGCTGGTCGCCTCCGTCATCGCTTGTCGGCAATGATGATGCAGACGTCGCCGCGATCGTGGTCATTGCGCTGATCGAATCGAAAGCTCGAATCGAGGGTAGCGTGCAGCCCCGAATCGTTCAGCCATGCGACCATCTGATCGGCGGGTGCTGGGATGTCGCAGTCAGGGTCGCCGACGACGTGATCATCCGATGCATCCTCTGGCCGGTGCAGATCGCCCTGTACAAAGCGGCCGCCTGATCGAAGTCGATCAGCAATCGCCCGGTACAGGCGCTGCTTCGGTTCGTGGTCAATGTGGTGGATTGCCAGTGCGCTGACAACCAGGTCGAATGGTCCGTCAGGGAGCGGGTCCTGCAGATCCTGGCAGTACAGCGCCTCAAGGTTGTCGCTCGGAATGACGGTGCGTGCCGCATCCAGCATTGCGCGGCCCGAGTCGACGCCAACGATTGCGGCGCTGGGAATGTGATTCAGCACGGCCTGCGTGGTGGCGCCGGTACCGATCCCCAGATCCAGTACGCGCACTGCACCGCCGGGCCGTTGGCCCTCGAGGATTCGCGCCTGCGCCGCTGTCTCACCAATACGGTCCTGGAACACGCGGTAGTCAGAAAATCGTCGTGCGACCGACGTGTCATATGAATCGGGATCAAAGGCGCCCGTTTCCGGGTCGCGGACTGGCCTGTGTCGATCTATCATGTGGCGAATGGTACCTCCAGCGTCAAACCCCACCAGCGAACCTGTAATTCTCGTCGAGTATGACCCGTCGTGGCCGGCGGCATTTGAGCGGGAGCGGCAACGGATCATCGAGGCATCGGCGGGCCGGCACGGCATCATCTCGATTGACCACATGGGAAGCACGTCGGTGCCGGGGCTGGCGGCGAAGCCGATCATCGATCTGTCGGTGGGGGTTGAGGAACTCGAGGCAGCACGAGGAATCGTTCCGGTCCTAGAAGCGCTGGGCTATACCTATGTGCCGCGCTGGGAAGCGGAACTGCCGTTCCGGCTGTTCTTTCACCACGGCACTCCGCGAGATA
>CAYNNW010000444.1:0-303 GCA_964398435.1 uncultured Gaiellales bacterium
TGTCGCCAATGACGAGTACGGAGAAGAACTAGATCGTCCATGGGAAATTGGCGCCGTATACTCAATGATGCCCACAATGCAGGATCCCAGCGAAGTGACACTGGACGACACGAGCAGATCAAGCGCTGCGATCGACGGGACCAGGACGGTGCTGGTCGGCGTGTATAGCCCGATGATCAAGCCCGGGTTACTTGTCTTCGATCCTGCTGAGCCAATGGGGCAAGTCGACGGTGCCTGGGGGTCTTGCCTTATACCCGTATCATCAATTCCGCCTGGTGCCGAAGGGCGCACGGTTGCCTGTAC
>CAYNNW010000444.1:313-774 GCA_964398435.1 uncultured Gaiellales bacterium
CCCGGGAGTGTTTGGCCGAGATGTTGGTGATGAAGTTGCATTGCCGACTTGGAGATTTGTGTCGTTCGTCGATGAGGACGGAACTTCTACGACGAAACGCGGGACGTCTTGGATGCGATTCATTCCGGTTCGTGGCACAACAAGCGATGGCGGTTGGGTAGCACACTGACAAAAGGACATCGGTTTGGTGTTGGTCGCCACAACTTTGGCCTCGAACGCGGGACGGTCAATCAGCGTCGGGAAAGTGGCGGTGATTGGTTGTCGCAATTTTGCGGGGGATCGATACGTGCTACTCGGCCGCTGCATTGCACCGATGTTGAACCCGTCCGATTCGATTTCACTATGAATTTCGCAGCTGAAGCCAGCTCGGTAGATTAGTGGCGAAGCGCGCAAACGTGAAGCCGCTGATAGGCAGCTCCCTATGGTCGAACCTACTACAGACAAAGGGCCTGCCCCAAGTT
>CAYNNW010000444.1:784-2134 GCA_964398435.1 uncultured Gaiellales bacterium
ACCCGAATTGCCTATGGACACAGCCACAGCTCGCCAGGGGTGGTGCCAGAATTCCGGGACTGCCCCGACCGCGAGCGGGCCGAACATCTAGGATCTGCGGGTGACCTCGACGATGGAGCACTGAGCAATGCCAACGCCATTTCTTGACGATGCATGGATCGACTCGCTGTTCGCGGCACTGCGCACCGACGATGCCGTACGGCAGAGCGGAGCAGAGTGGGTACACGGGCCGGTGCGCTGGGTCGTGGAAGCAGATTCGGACAAGGGCTTTGCTGCGCCGCAGGCCTGCCGGATCGATCTGCACGAGGGATCGGTGCGGGACGTGCGTGCCTGCGGCGCGGTGCAGTCAGGTGCGGATCAGGCGCCGTTTGAAGTGCGCGGATCGTTTGCCCACTGGAAGGCGCTGCTGACTGGCAGCGGCACCCACCTGTCGGGGCTGACCGACGGTCGTTTCCACCTGACAGGTGATCTGACGACGATGGCTCGCTACGACGGGCTGTGGACTGCCGTGCTCGCAGTGGCTCGTGGGCTGGAGACGGCCTGGCAGGATGAGCAGCCAGCCGACGCCCAGCCGCAGCCGGCCGGTGCGGCGAACTGACCGCAGTCGGGCTGCCCTCTGGCGTTACTCCCAGACGGGAACGATAAAGCGGATGCCGCGATAGGCGATTGGGCTGCCAAAGCCCATCGAGTCTGCTGAGGAGCGGGTTGCGGCCGGGTGTTCAGAGCGGGGGCCGCGCCGAAGCGCTTCGATCATCCCGCGAACGGCGTTGAGTCGGACGGTCGTGTCGTCGTCGTTGGTCAGCCCCAGCGAGCGAAGTGTGCGTGTGGAGTGTCGGGAGGTGGCCTGGCGCACGGCCCAATCCCCTGCGGGGTCGTGGGCGACGTCTACCTGAAGCGTCACGTGTGTCGATGTCATCTGGCGCTCCTCCCGGGTCAGGCGGCGGGGGAAAGTCCCCGTGATGCCACCGTACGCCCGCTCGTGCCAGCCAGAGTCGGATGAACTACCTAGGTTTTCGGGATTGTCTGCCGCACCAACGTGCTGCGGCCCCGGGAATGCGCCGATGATCGACATTCCCGGGGCCGCCTGCTGCTGCGAGCGATATGAACGTAACGGGGGACTTTCTGAACTACTGGCCGGCTACCTCGCTGGATACCGCGGGCTGCGCGGCTGCGCGGCGTGCCGAGCGGCGTCGCCACCATGAGCGACCGACCAGGCCTGCGATGAGCACCGCGAACAGTGCGGGGAATGCCTCGCCGAACCCGATGATCGCGTTGTTGACCGTGTCGACCGCCTTGTGGGCAGCGGTGCTGAGTGCGTCGCGCATGCCCCACTCGTCACCATCGTCGCTG
>CAYNNW010000445.1:0-2127 GCA_964398435.1 uncultured Gaiellales bacterium
GAGCACCGGCTCCGGCGCCGCGGTCGCCGGAACGAGACCGGCGACGAGAAGCGCTTCCTGCACGGCGGGCTGATGCGCTGCTACGGCAAGGTGCGGGAGTTCGCGCCGTACCGCATCGAGCACGTGGACATCCCCTGGAACGGCACTACGGTGTCGGGCAACCTGCACCTCTCCGCTGCACTCGCGCTCGGCTACGAGTTCCGCAAGCCGAGTCCGTGGAATCTCGCACTTGTCGGCAGTGACGGTTCCGAATGGCGCAGTGACCGCGGCGCGAGCAGCGTGCCAGACGGATGGAGCATCGAGACGACTCCCGGCGGCGCGAGCGGGTCGAAGGAGATGGTGGTCGTCGTTCACGCCACGCACGACATCGCGCAATTCGTCAGACAGTACCGGGCGGGGGGTGATGCCGCGCGCTGCGAGGTCCACGCCTTCCCCTCGCAATCGTCGACGCACAGCATCAATCCTGGTGACGGCAATCGCATCGCGGCGGCTATCGCAAAGGAGATCAGGCGCGCTCGAAGCGAATTCGCGATCGAACGAACGCACTTACACCTCGCGTGCCCGTGGCCGCTTGCCGCCCTTCTCGGGTGGCACTTGGCGAGCACTGGCACGCTCCACACCTACGAAGCGACACAGGATCGAAGTTCATACGTGCCTGCGTGCGAACTGGTCTGAGAGGAACAACGGATGGACATCGAACAGGCCTTCGACGAACTCCAGCGAGAGGTCAACGTGCCCGAGGGGGCCGACGCGAAGGCGCGCGAACGCCGTGACCTCTTCCGCAACGCCTTTGCCTCAGTCGCGGAGGTCACCGACGTAATCCCGTCCGGCTCACTGGCCCGGGGCAGCCAGATCGATCCCATCCACGACGTCGATCTAGTCATGGTGTTCGACGCCGATGAGCACCCCGAATGGGGGCAGCCCGGTGACAGCGCCGAAGATGCGCTCAACCACACCCAAAGCCTCATCAAAGAACACCTCGGAACAGGAGACGGCAGCTTCGCACGGGAAGTGCGGCTGGCCACCACCCGTAACCACAGCGTGAAGTGCTGGCTCGATGACCCTGAGAAGGACGGCGCGTTCACCGTCGATGTCATGCCGGCACTGCGCCACTCAGACGGGCACCTGGTGGTGCCCGAAAAGCTTTCGAAGGACTGGATCGAGACGGATCCCGAGCTGCTGATCCGGCTTGTCCGCGAGAAGCACACGGAGCAGTTCCGTTTCGTGTCCTTGGTGCGCATCCTGAAGCGATGGAACAAGGACACGAAGGCAGGAATGAAGTCACTTGTCGTGGAACTGCTCGCCCTTGAACACCTCGAGCAGGGCGAGCGGCCGGAGGCCCTCTATCGTTTCTTTTCTGCGGCGGCAGAACGCATTGACCGCCGAACCGTCGACGACCCTGCTGGCCTGTGCGGCGTGGTCGACCCCGATATGGATGTTGCTCTTGCCAAGGAGAAGTTGGACGAGGCGGCGAGCGAGGCATGGTTCGCGGTCATAGCCCAAGGCGATGGGAAGACTGACAATGCGCTGTGCCGTTGGCGTAACGTGTTCGGCGACATCTTTCCCGAGCCAGAGTGCGGATGTGCATCCATCGAGGCTGAGCCCGATGACGTTGCCGGGGGGCTGGTCATCATCACTGGCGCAGGGGCTGGTGCCGCTGTCATCGACGAGCCACGTCCGATCGTTGACGCCCCGCAAGGATGACCGGCGATCACCCAACAACTCCCTGGCACGAGGCAGACCCTCGTCTGGCCAAAGTTGAGCAGCAGCGCGTGCTCGCAGTCGCGCCTGAGTTGGAGTGGCGAACGGACCTAGTGCTACACGGCCGCCCGCGACGAAGCGGATGGGTCGGTCCGATTCCGCTTTGGCTAGCAGGCCGCGAACCGCCAGAGGGACTCGACAGCCTCGTTGGCGGAACACCACTTCAGGTGGAGATCATCTACCGCGAGGCATTTCCATCCGCACCGCCGGCCCTATTCCCCAAGTCAGTCGAGGTGCCTCTGGCGCATCGGACTGACCAGCGATGGCACGTCAACGGGGACGGTTCCCTCTGTCAGATGCAGAACGCCAACGATTGGTCTCCATTCGACTCTGCCGCCGATCTCATCGTCAAAGCATCAGGGTGGC
>CAYNNW010000446.1:0-604 GCA_964398435.1 uncultured Gaiellales bacterium
GGCGAGGGGCGACCGGTTGGCGCGGCTTCGCGACGTGGGGGCGGTTGGCGGGACTATTGCTGCGCGCCCTGGCTGCCAGCTGCTTACTGTGTCGCCTGGTAGGCCTCGAGCCAGCGTTCCAGCAATGCGACCGCCGAGACGAAGTCGTAGTCTTCGCTCAGCAGCAGGTCGATGTTGTTGAGGTTTTTCTTGCAACTGAAGCAGTGGGCCAGGTTGTTGCGGGGGTTGACCGTGGCACGCATCTCGCCGCAGTGTGGACACAGGAAGCGCAAGTAGCCTTCAGACATTTTCGACGGCGGCCCCGCGCGGCCCAGCGCCGCCAGGGTCACACGCATCGGCAGGTCGTTACGCAGGCGGCGCAGCAGCTCGGCTGAGATCATGGTCTTCTCCCCGGTGGGCGAGTGGGCGAGTGGACGAGTGGGCGATGTCACTGTCAGGGGGCTGTCAGTAATCGACCAGGTCTATCTCCTTTTGCCAGTGCGGTTGCAACAGCACGCGGTTGACGTTGTCGATGTCGATGGTCTTTGTGCCGCTGCGGACGGCCTCGATCAGGCAGCCGACGCAGAGGTTGCGCGCCTGACGCAGGACGCCGTCGGTGGAGCGG
>CAYNNW010000446.1:614-2120 GCA_964398435.1 uncultured Gaiellales bacterium
CGAATTCGGCGCAGCAGGTCGGCGTCGATCATGGTTTTCTCCGAGGTCAGAAGTCAACGAGGTCGGCATCCTTTTGCCAGTGCGGCTGCATGAGGACGCGGTTGACGATGTCGATGTCGATGGTTTTGTTGGCGGCACGGATGGCTTCGATCATGCAGCCGACGCAGAGATTGCGAACTTTGCGCAAGACGCCGTCGGCGGAGCGGACGATTAAGTCGACGGCGGGCTGCGTGAAGGTGTTGTGGCCGAGCCCGGCGCGATCGAGCTCACGCCGAATGAAGTCGCGCATGGCATCGGGGTTCAGCCGTTTGGTGATGACCGAGTAGGTGACGCGGCTCTTGATGTCCTGGTTGACGCCGAGGTCCAAAGCGGCCAGCAGCGTGGGCCGGCCGAGCAGGACGAGGTTGTGGTTTTTGGGGAAGTCCTCGAAGAGCAGCCGCAACTTGCGCAGGTTGGCCAGGTCCATCAGGTGGGCGTCGTCGAGGATGGTGGTCAGGGTCTTGCCGGCGCGGTTGAGGCTGAAGGCCTGCTCGATGAGGCGGCGTTCGCATTGGAAGGCGGAACTTTCAAACTCGACGCGGCAGGCTTCACAGAGGATCTTGACGGTGTTGGTGTAGGTGTGCAGGGTTCGTCCAACGGTGGCGACCAGGTGCTGGTTTTCGGGGAGGCGTTGCAGCGATTGCTTGATGACGGACTTGCCGGTGCCGGGAACGCCGAGGACCAGGCACAGTCCGCCTTGCTGGCAATGGACCCTGAGCGTGTCGTGAATCTCCTGCTGCTGGGGCAACAGCTCCAGCTCGCGCGTGTCGAAGGGGCTCCGGGTCAGTCCGTAGAAGGCTCGAATCATGGTTAGCGTTCCTTTCGGCGCAACAGGCCGTTGGTGACAGCGTCGAGGAGTCGAGCGACGCCCAGGCGCTGGCCCTTGTGGTAAATGATGACGGTGCTGGTGTCGTGGCGGCGGCGGTCGTGGCGGAGCTGAATCGCCTTGCCCGCCAGGTCGACGGGAGATTCGTAGCGTCGGCCGGCGAAGCTGAAGGTGTTGTCTTTTTTGACCTGGCGGGTGGCCTCGGCGTAGAAGAGCTCGTCGCTGTGTTCGGAGGGCGTCAGGAAGCGGATGCGTGCCAGGTCGATGCCGAAGCGATCGATGGGCTTCATGCCGAGGGCGTCGTGGGGCAAGGCGTTGTAGTCGTTCTCGACCCAGTGGGTGAGCTGGCGGTTGAGAGCTTCGAGGGAAGAAAGGTCGAGGTGCTTGACGAGGAGCTGATCGCGGACCCGGCGGAAGAAGCGTTCGATCTTGCCCTTGGCAGCAGCATCACGAACGGCGGTATGGCGGAGGATGCAGCCGACGCGGGCGCAGATGAGGGTGATCTCCTGGGAGCAGTAGATGGAGCCGTTGTCGACGAGGAGCTGCTCGGGGACGCCGCGTTTGTAGAAGGCGGCACGGATGGCCCGCACCAGGGTGTCGACGTTTTCCTCGAAGAAGAACTCGCCGTGGCAGAGGACCCG
>CAYNNW010000447.1:0-2115 GCA_964398435.1 uncultured Gaiellales bacterium
AACCTCGATGGATGCTCCTCGCGCAGGCGAGCGACGAGCAGCGCCTGATGAACCTCCTGATGCAGATCGCCCACTTCGTTCGAGGCCACACCGTCGACGCCAAGACCAACCGGCGCGCCGGCAGCCACAAGATCGACCACCGGTGCAATTCCTGCTCCCAGCCTGGCGTTTGAGGTCGGGCAGTGCGCAACTCCGATGCCGCGCTCTCCGAACAGGGCAATCTCCCGCTCATTGAGGTGGACACAGTGCGCAAGCCAGACGTCGTCGCCCACCCAGTCGACCTTCTCCAGATACTCGACCGGGCGACAGCCGTACATCGACTCGCAGAACTCATCCTCCTCGCGGGTCTCGGCCAGGTGGGTGTGCAGGCGAACGCCTCGCGCGCGCGCGAGCGCGGCTGACTCCCGCATCAGCTCGGTGGTAACGCTGAACGGCGAACAGGGAGCGATCGCAATCTGCAGCATCGATCCCGGCGAGGGGTCGTGCCAGCGACTGATCGCCTCGTCGGTGTGCTGCAGGATGGAATCCATGTCCTCGACTACGGAGTCCGGGGGAAGGCCGCCGCTGCTTTCACCCAGGTCCATCGAACCGCGACACGGGTGGAAGCGAATCCCCAGGTCGCGCGCGGCATCAATCTCGATCGCCAGCATGTCGCCGGCCCCGGCTGGGTGCAGATAATGATGGTCGCTGGCGGTTGTGCAGCCGGATGCAAGCAGTGCAGCGATACCACCCCGCGCGGCAGCGTCCTGCATCTCGTCGTCGATGTGGCGCCAAACGGGATACAGGGTCGTCAGCCACTCGAACAGGTTGTGCGTCGTCGCGTATCCACGCGTGAGCCACTGGCAGAGGTGGTGATGGCAGTTGACCAGCCCGGGTGTGATCAGCAGCCTGCGGCGACTGCCGTCGACCCTGATGTGCTCGCCCAGTTCGACGATCAGCGACTCCGGGGCGGGTCCCTCGTCGACGGCGATGATGACACCGTCGCGGACGGCCACGTGCCCTTCAAGCAGAACCGTCTGGCGGCGATCGACCGTTGCGACCTGCACTCGGTCGAGTAGCACTGCTGGGTTGTTCGTCACCGCAGCGACCTCCATTCCTGCTGCACTGAGCCGGGGCAGCGGTGACTGCCTCCGACCGGTCTGCGAGTATCGCACCATCGCGTCAGGGTGCGACAGGAAGGAATCTGTCGACTGGCGCCGAAGTGGTAGCTTCGGGCAATGACGTCCGACCGGATTGCCACGCTGCTGATGATGGTGCAGCTCACGACATCCAACACAGTTATGCGCCCCACAGCTACGTGCGGCGCCGCTTCGCGCTGGCTACGGCGCAGCCTCATTGTGATCGCGGCCTCAGCCGCCACCGTGATGAGTGCGGCCGGCCCGGCTCTGGCGGCCCCCGCTGCAGCACCGGCATCGGGATCGATCGCCGGAACGACATCCGAGATCAGTGCGGCGCGAAGCCAGGAACAGGCCCTGCGCAGCGAGATTGCGGCAACTGCGGCGCAGATCGATGGCCTGCAGGGTTCGATTTCCAGGCTCGATGCCCGCTACGCGCGGCTGCAGCGGCGCTACGTCAAGCAGCGGCGCACGTACGACCAGCTGCAACGGCAGCTGGATCAGCAGCGAATCGAGCAGAAGCGCCTCGAGACAGAGCTCGCGGCGGCGCGGGCGCAGCTTCTGCGACGCCTCGCCAATGTGTACAAGGTCGGTGATTCACGACTGATCACCGCTCTGATGGGCTCGCGATCGCTCAGCGACTTTCTGGACCGGCACGAAGCCGCCAAGGTCATCGCCCACAGTGATCGCAAGCTGGTCGCCTGTGTGCTCGAGCTGAACAACCGCCTGCGGGCAACACGGCGCAAGACAGCTTCACTGCAGCGCACGGTCAAGCGTCGTGTCAACCGCATTGCAGCTGCAGGTAACAAGCTTGCTGCCATGCGCCGCAAGCTGGCCAGCCAGCAGGCAGCACTGTCATCGGCACTGGCTGCTCGTGACGCACAGCTGTCGACTGTTCAGGGGCGGCGAATCGCACTTGAGGAGAATCTGAAGGCGCTGCAGGCTGCCTCTGCAGGGCTGGCCGACACGATCAAGGCAGCGCCGGCAATGACCGGTGGCC
>CAYNNW010000448.1:0-2110 GCA_964398435.1 uncultured Gaiellales bacterium
TGCCGTCCTCGGGCGGGACCACGTCGCCATCGTCGTTCTTGTCAGCGTCGACCTCGGTTGACCCGAGCCGAATTCGAGTGGTGACTTCGCCAGTCGAATCGTCAACGTCGTATCGGGCGCTGGCATTGTTGTAGCGCTCATCGACGAGTATCTCGGGCGACAAGCCCGAGCCATCAACCCCATCACGGCCAAAGTGCTCACGGAAATGGGACTCGACCTGATCCAGATTCTCCTGGGCTACATCCTCATTGGCACCGTGATCGTCCACTGAGACGTCGATGTCATTGGGCGTTTCAATGGTGTGCTCGCCGCCATGCTCGTCTGTGACGAGTGCAGCTCCCTCGTGCGACTGCGCTACGGCATCGCTGGGCGGATCGGTGGGCTCGGAACTCGATGGTGGCGATGGCGGTGCGGCTGGCTCATTACCTGCATCGGCGGGCGGTTGCGCTGCTGCATCGGGCCCCTGTACCGCCTGCGCTATCCGCGCGGAGATGCTCTCTAGACCTGCCATATCCCCCGAACCTGAACCGAATCCCCTGGCTTCAGAGGACCACAGGATCGGAATTTGGGCAAGCCCCGTGCGCTGCGAGCGAGCTACTCCGCTACCGGGGGATCCAGCGGTTGACGCGACCGAATGCGGCGACCGTCCAGCCGATGAAGCTCGTCGTAGACCGTGCGGGCGACCTTGCCGGGCAGTCCAGGGACAGCCTCGAGTTCGTCGATCGTCGCTTCGAGCACTCGTTCGGGAGAGCCGAAAAACGTGAGCAATGCCCGCCGACGAGCATCGCCGATGCCCGGTATCTGGTCGAGTATCGAGGTGTGTCGGTCGCGCGCTCGCCGGACGCGGTGGGCTCCGACTGCGCGACGGTGCGTCTCGTCCCGCAATCGTTGCAGCAGATGGAGGCCGGCGCTGGATCGTTCCAGAATCACAGGATCGGGTCGCCCCGGCAGAAAGACTTCCTCCTCGCGCTTGGCGAGTGAACAGAGGGCGACCCGCTGAATCCCCAACTTCTCGAGCTCCGTGCGGGCAGCGTTGAGCTGACCCTTGCCGCCATCGATGACCACCAGGTTTGGTGAACTGGCGAAGCTGGGGTCGTGGTCTTCCTCGGCCTCGGCCTGCGCACGCTGCAGGCGAGTGAATCGTCGACGGATGACCTCGGCCATCATCGCGAAGTCGTCCTGCCCCGCATCGTGTTGCATGGAGAATGAGCGGTACTGATCCTTGGCTGGCTTGCCGTCTTCGAAGACAACCATCGAGGCCACGGGTGCCTCATCCTGCAGATTTGAGATGTCATAGCACTCGATCCGCAGCGGCAGGCTCTCCAGACCCAGGTGGTCGCGGATTTCGTCGAGTGCAAGCGCCCGCCGTTCGATTCGGGTGCGTTCGCGCAGGCTGTCGTATGTCAGTGCGTGTTGCGCGTTTCTGCGGGCGAGTTCAGCAAGGCGTCGCTTCTCACCGCGCAGCGCCGAGCGCACCTCGACAGCTGATCCCCTGACGCGACTCAATTCGGATGACAGCTCGTCGGCGCTTGCATTGTCCAATGTGCCATCGGCGGTGACGAGCAGTGGCGGCAACGGTCTGCCGGCCTGGTACCACGACAGCGCAAATTGCAGCAGCACTGTGCCGGCGGGCAGACCGGCCGCGTGATCCAGAAAGTGCGAGTGCCGGTCGACCATGATCCCGTCACGCACCTGCAGAACCTGCACGTTCGCCTCGGCCCGAGTGTCAGTCGACTCCTCTTCGGAAGCATCGGCCTGCTCTGGCGTGTCATTCGCATCAGAGACGGCAATTCCCAGAACGTCAAATGATCCTGTCCCCGGCCGCTCGACTGCCTGCAGCGCCGCGACCTCGTTCAGCTCGGCTAGCCGGTTACGCAGTCTGGCTGCCCGTTCGAACTCCAGATCTGCAGCTGCGGCCTGCATTCGCTGTTCGAGCGCCGAGCGGATCGGATCAATATCGCCGGCCAGAACGGTCATCACGTCATCGATCACCCGGCGATACTCATCAGCCGTCACATTGGCGATGCACGGTGCACAACACCTTTCAATGTGAAAGTCGAGGCAGGGAACGCCCGACTGGCGTCCCGGCTGCGGCCCCTCACACGGCAGA
>CAYNNW010000449.1:0-2087 GCA_964398435.1 uncultured Gaiellales bacterium
CTGCGAGCGGATAGTGCCACCAGTCGTGTGGATCGGCCACGATCGCAGCCGCCAACCCGATTGGAATGCCGGGCAGGCTGAGCACGTTGGGAATGATCCGATGGTCCAGGTCGATAAAGGTGATCGGCACGAGGAGCGCAACAAACAACAGCCCTGCGGCCATCTGTCGCCAATCGTCGCTCGTGACCGCCACCAGTGCCCAGAGCACGGCCGTCAGCAGCTCAACGAGTGGATACCGCGCCGGGATCCGCCACTTGCAGTCGCGACAGCGCCCTCGCAGGATCAGCCAGCTGATCAGGGGCAGATTGTCTATGGCCCGCACGGTTGCCCCGCAGGACGGACAGCGGGAGCGCCCCGTGATCGACCGCTCGGCGGGGTCCTCGGCAGGAAGTCTGGCGATCAGCACGTTGCTGAAGCTGCCGTAGAGCAGTCCGAAGATCGAAACGAAGGCCACCACCTGAACATCCATGGCGGGGGTAGTACCCGCTGACGATCAGTGGGGAACTCGCGCGCCTGCGAGCGCAGCTCGCTGACCGCTGTTGGCCGCGGCGGATCGCGAGACCTGCACGAGGCCCATGTCGACTGCCACCGGGATCGCCGCCGCGATCTTCGTGGCTGTCCCCTGGGCGCCAGCCTGCGGCGCGGCTGATGCCGGAGATGCGGTGGCGAGGACGAGCAGGCAGGCGCAGCCCGCCACAGTGATCAATCGTTGTCGCGTCCTGCCCACAGACAGATCATCGGCAGCCAGGCCCGCGGGCACCAGCAAGGAATTCGTAAGGATCCCTGCTGTCGCTCTCGCGCCCCCTACTGTCGCTCGATCGACCAGGCGTCGCGCACCTGCAGGGTGCGCCCGTTGTCCGAGACATCGACGAACGAGCCCATGTTGTCCAGAACCGCCCGTGTACGGAACTTTCCGGCACGGTTGATTCGCAGCCGGGCGTTGTACCGCCGGCGACGAACGAGGTTGACGGTGCGGATCGTGTACCACTTGTCGTTGGCGCGGTACTGAATCCGCAGTCGCCCGGTAACCGGCACGTTCGTCTTGACGCGGACCTTGAATGCGCGGCCGCGGAAGACCCGCTTCTTGCGAATCGTCAGTGTCATCTTTGGCTGGGCGTTGATCGCGAACGGCGCGCTGTACAGCGTGCGACTACCGTTGACGTAGCGCATGCGGTAGCAGTAGCTGTAGCGGACCTTGACGCGGAAGCGAACGATGCCGTCCTCACCCAACGAGCTGGTGCGCGCACTGCCAACCGACTTGTAGGTGCCAACCGTGCGAGTGCACGTCGTGTTTTTGCGCTCGAGTACCACGACGGCGCCGTTGACTGCCTTGCCATCGATGTACAGTCGACCGTCGATGATCGACCGCTCACCGATGGGTACAACCTGGCGGGTTGTTCCGTAGTAGATGATGTCTTCGGGGACGAATCGCAGCCAGCGACCGCTGGACCAGATGCCCGCCTTCGAGCCAACCTTGGCACGAACACGCCAGTACCAGACACCGGGAACGACGTCGACGCTCCCCCCCATCAGGTTTGCAGCGGTCTGCGCCGTGGTCACCGTGCCCGCTGAGGCAAAATTGGAGTTTCGCGAGTACTGGACCTCATACTCATCGGCATCGTCCACCGGATCCCACTTCACAACGGGAAGCTCTGACGACTTGCCGGTTGGCGGATAGACCGGTACCGGGGCAGTGATCCCCTTGGTGAAGCTGGCAGTCGAGCTCCAGCGCGTATACACATCCGTTGTGGTCGTCGTGGTATCACCTGGACCAGTGAATCCTTGGCTGGTCATCGCGCGCACCCGAACGTAGTACAGGCCAGTCTCGAGGTCAGTACCATCAGCGTTGGTGGCAACTACCCGTGGCACGTCACTGTACAGCGTTTCAGGGGAGTCGAAGTTGGGCTCTGTGCTGATCTCAATCTCGTACTTCTCATTGGCGTTGATTGCATTCCAGCGGATCAAGGGTGCCCGCCCCGAGAACTTGCTCGACACCGTTGGTGTGATCGTCGCGTTCTTGGAGAAGCTCATCGCTCCCTCTTCACCCGCAACGCCGGACCACGTGCCTGCCGCCTGGTGCTCGTAAT
>CAYNNW010000450.1:0-2084 GCA_964398435.1 uncultured Gaiellales bacterium
GTCTGCCATCACACACTACTGGGCGACTGGTCGTGGATCGGTCCGGGCGCGACGATCTCAGGCAACGTCACAATCGGGCCGCGCACATTCATCGGTGCCGGTGCCGTCGTTCGTGACGGGGTCACAATCGGTGAAGGGGCAGTCATTGGCGCAGGGGCGATCGTCGCCTGCGACATCCCCTCGGGAGCATTGGTGCGCCCCGCTCGCAGCGAGATCGTCACGGACGGCGCCGATCGACTCGCGGCCATCTGACAGGCACTCCGATGCAGGCGATCAGGCGGCGCCACCGCCTCATGTGCGATGATCAGCCGGACCCGGGCGCGCCCGCCCCGATGATTGCGCGCCACGTCTGCTTCGCCGCATCGTGCGCGGGCGGACGCCGCGCCACCCGAGCCGGGCGTGCCGACCTACTGGCGAACGCACGCAAGGAGCGCGGATCATGATCGTCACCACCAAGGAACTCTTCGAGCACGCCTATGGCCGCTACGCGGTTGGTGCGTACAACATCAACAACCTCGAGCAGGCGATGGGGCTGTTCCGCGGAAATCTGTGCCGAATTGACGGCACGGATGCAGCAACCGACTACTCCACGGCGGCGCCATTCATCATCCAGATCAGTCGCGGTGCGCGCAGCTACACCGACAAGCGAATGCTTGAATCAATCATCACGGCGGCGGATGACGTCTTCCAGGATGCGATTTTCGCCGTTCACCTCGACCACGGTACCGTGGATGCCTGCTATGAGTGCATTGATTCCGGCGTCTACAGCTCCGTGATGATTGACGCCTCGCACGAGCCGTTCGAGAAGAACGTCGAGATCACCAGGCGTGTTGTTGAGCGCGCGCACGCGGCAGGTGTTGTTGTCGAGGCGGAACTCGGCATGCTCGGGGGCGTTGAGGAGGACATTTCGGTCGACGAAGAGCACGCATGCCTCACCGATCCGCAGGAGGCAGCCGACTTTGTCGAGCAGACCGGCTGCGACTCGCTGGCCGTGGCCATCGGTACCTCGCACGGCGCCTACAAGTTTGCTGGCAGCCAGGGGCTGCATTTCGACCGGATCGAGCAGATTCAGAAGCTGCTGCCGAACTTCCCGCTCGTCATGCACGGCTCATCTAGCGTTCCGCGTGAATGGGTTGATCGGATCAATGCGGCAGGCGGCGAGATGGGTGGAGCGTCCGGCGTCCCCGAGGAGCACTACCTCCCGGCCGCCAAGCTCGGAGTGACCAAGGTCAACATCGATACCGACGGTCGGCTCGTCTGGTGCGCAGTCCACCGAGAAAGCTTCCGCGACGATCCAAAGAACTTTGATCTTCGTGGTCCGGGCAAGTCCTTCATGACCGAGTACGCCAAGTTCATCCAGCACAAGAACACGATGCTGGGCTCGGCGGGTCAGCTTGCCGGGGTTCGCGACACCGTGGGCGCTGCCGCCGCAGTCTGATCGCCTGCGTCCCGCTTGGCTCTGCTGCGCCGTGCTTCGTTGCGTTTCGCGCCGATCGGCGTCGTGGAGTTACGCGTCGTGGAGCTACGCGTTGTTCTGGCATGGTGGCCCACCTTTGGTATCACATAGCGCCAGAAAACTGGGCCACCGCACGTCGGAACGCCTGGGCGACCACATATCGCACGTCCTCGCGGCTCGTGATCAGTGGCCCAGCCCAATACTGAGACCTGCATAGACGATTCCAAAGCGGATGGACCGGCCAGCAAGGCCGGTGACCAGAAACACACGCCATGACATGCGCGCGGCGCCGGCAACGCCGGCCATGATCGCGAATGGCGGAAGTCCAAACAGAGCCGACAGGAAGACAGCCGCGGGACCCGCATGTGCAAGGCCTGGTCCGGTGAAGACGCGCCGCGTGTGGAGCCACAGCCGTCGTCGACGCGAGTGTGGCAACTCGGGGTGTTCGGCCAACTGGTGTTCGGCCTGCTCCAGTTCGCTGCGGCTTTCGATCAGCCGCTCTGCCCGCGGTATGGCCTCGTGGGCTTCGGCTTCGGCCCGGCGTCGGACCCAACGCCCGCCGAAGCTGCGACCTCCGCGCGCGACCATGTAGACCTGCATCTTGCCGATCATCGTGCCTGTGCCAGCG
>CAYNNW010000451.1:0-2081 GCA_964398435.1 uncultured Gaiellales bacterium
GGTCTGCGTTGTAGTGGTTGCCATTATCTTTGTCCTTTCGTTGTGTACTGCAATGACTGACTGCAATGTCCTACTGCGATGCATCCCCGAGGGGCAGTTCCACGTCCGGCTCCGGCGTCGCCACCGGCACTGCCGGCGTGTACTCTGCCGACATCGGCGGCATGCTGCGTTGCACCGTGGGCAGGTACAGGCGTAGCAGCGGTGCGGGCTCTGCGGCCTCGGCAGGCTCACAGGCAAAGCACTGCTCCGTGGTGGCGGGGTCACAGGTGTCAGCCGGTGCGGCGTGGGCAGTGTTGGCAGCCAGCAGCAGCGCAACGAGGCCCGCCAGGGCGCACAGCTGCAAAACGAGTGAGAGCGTGAGCGCACGTGTGTTGGTCATGCCGTCGCCTCGCCTTCGTCGCCGTCGTGTTCGGCGAACACATCGTCAATCGTCTCGCCGGTCGGCGTGTGGTCGGGATCGTCGGCGCCGTCGGTTGCAGGTGCGGCCGGTGTGGGCTCGGGTTCCGGCTCAGGTTCTGCAGCGCCTTCGTCCGTGCCATCGGTGCCGTCCGTGTTCCCCGTCCAGTTGAAGAATTGCCGTAGCTCCAGACGTCCCACCGTGATCGTCGGCGTCTCGCTGGTCAGGTCGATGGGGCGGCTCGGCACAATGCTCTCAATCTCGCTGCGCCATGCGTCTGCCAGTTCCGCCGCCCAGCGCACGAGCTGCGAAGACGTGCCGCCATAGCGCATGTTGACGCGCGGCTCGCTCTTGCCGGTGCGGTGGGCCACAGCGAGCGGGTGGTGGACAGGCAGTGCGTTGGTGCCGCCACCAGTGACACGTGCACGCTGGATGACCAGGGCGAGTTGGTAGCGTTCGCACCAGAATGCCTCCGTGATAGCCTGGACTTCGTGCGTGGTGCTTTCCGTCTGGCCAAAGAGGGTGGGCGAGGGGCGAATTACGGTGAACTCGCCCACTGCCGCCTCATCATCCGTCTCGGTGAGGAAGGTCAGCAGGTCCGCTTTGTCGAATGTCTTGCGTGGAGATGCCATTAGTCTCGTGTCCTTTCGTTAGGTTGGTTGCTTGGTTCGGTTGCTCAGTTCCAGAAGATGCGGTCGATCGCCGTCTCGCTAAGGTCGTACCCATTCCCGGCCTGCGCCTGCTGGGTGGCGACGGCGGCGAGCTGCGTGAGCTGGCATGCGGCAATGCCCCGCTCGGCTTCCAGCGTGTTGATGCGGATCTCCGCGGCTTCCAGGTCATGGCGCATGGTGTTACGCTGCCGCTCGGATTCGACGTAGCGGACCCAGGTAGCGTCGGCTTGATCGTTACGGCGGCGTTGCCAGTAGGCGGTGGCGACGGTTGCCCCGAGGGCGGCGCCGCAGAAGAAGACGACAATGATGAGGAAGGCAATAACGGTGTCGTTCATGTGGTTACGTGTCCTTTCGTTGAATGGTTGACTACTCTTGACCCAGGTAACTCAAAATCGAATTGATTGCCTCGTTGGCTGACCAGCACACGACGGCGCAGTGCCCATAGCGGCGCAGTGCATCCAACCAGGAGCGTTGCGCATCGCTCGTTGTGTTGGGTTTGCGCTTCATTTCGATCCATAGGCTGTGAAAGCGGCCCCGTGCCACTGGCAAGCAAACGTCCGGCACGCCTGCGCGCACCCCTTCGGCTTTCAGCTGTGCCGCCGTGGCCATCGGGCGATAGCCGCCGTTCGGGACAGCGAACAATAGCGCGAGTTCTGGATACGCCGCCTGGTTCGTTTCCGCCCACTGGAACAAGGCGACCTGCTCCTCGTGTTCGGTGGGCGTGCGACTGGCCTGCATTACTGCCTGTTCCAGTTGCGCTGCTGTGACGGCACCGGGATCGTCCGCTACAAGTTCAGGATTGCCAGCCAGCATCGACCTGTACTCACGCTCGCTGATGCCCATCTACAGTCCCTCCTGCTCAAAGAAGCTCGCCTGCGCGGCGCGCGCCGCCCGCTCAAAGCGAGCCCGCTTGGCCGCCTGCTTGTACCCCTCTTCCCGTGCCGCCGCTTCCTTCCACCGGTGCTCGCCGCGCGCCATCACCCGGTCAAGCTCAGTGATGTGCTCGAACGTCT
>CAYNNW010000452.1:0-2076 GCA_964398435.1 uncultured Gaiellales bacterium
GCTCTCGCGCATGTGTCACGTCGACGATCTCGTGCTCGCCGATGCACACTTCCCCGGTGAGAGCATCGCGCAGCTTCTGCTGAGCTGCGACGGCGTCAGCATAGCACCGCTCCTCGACGTCATCTGCAGTCTCTTCCCCCTCGATGCCACCGTACGACGAATGTCACAGGCTGGCAACAGGGATGGTCCGCGTCACGCGGTTGTGCGTGGTGCAAGCGCAATCGGTAGTGTCATCACGTGCCCCATGGCGAATCCAAGTCCGCCGGCGAAGATCGCTGCTCCTCGCAGCACATCGGTTTCTGCTGCTCGGGACCCGAAGATGATTCCACCAGTCATCGCTGTCAATGCTGCAGCCTCGAGTAGCAGAATTGCGGGGCTTTGCTCGTGCGACCGCTGGTAGCTGCCGACGCCGAGCGTCGATCCAACGCCGAGCGCCGTCGCGCCTGCGCCAATCATGGCAATGTGTGCCGGCCTGATATTCACGTCCCGCTCCGTATCGTCCGTTCTGTTGGCTGCCCCGTCCCGGAGGCGTACCAGAGTGTCGGTCGGCAGGGCCGTGAGGTTTCGCGACGGCAGGTGCTTACCAGCGAAGCCCGCGATCAGAGATCAATCGGCTGACGCCGCGTTGCAGCGGTTCATTTAGATCCGACGGCGTCAGTATCCGCGATGCTCGAAAGTCGTTGTTGAACATCGTTTCCAGCTGACTGACGAACTGCCGGTCGCCGCTGACGACATTCATCTCATGGTCGCGATCGGAACTGTGTGCCGTGGTGTTGAACGAGCCTACGCTCGCCTCGTCGTCAACAAGCAATGCCTTGGTATGTGACGTAATCCGTGTCTCATACATTCGACCACCTGCTGCCAGAATTGGCTCTGCAAATGCCCGCGCCGCCCACCGCACGGGCGCAAAGTGGACGGGGGGAGTCCCTGGTACCACCACTCGTACATCGACTCCGCGTCGAGCCGCATCGGCCAACGCCTCCGAGTACCGCGGGTCCGAGAACATCACCGAGGCCACCCAGACACGACGCTGGGCATTGCGAATGCTGTCGAGGTAGTGATTGGTTATTTCGAATCGCTGCTGCTCGGGTGCATTGACCAGCGGTCGTGCCGCCGCAACCCCGGGCGTGAGCGCGTGCGTCCCTGTTACCGCGTCAGTGATCGCTGTGCGGAATCGTTCGGAGACTGGCGAGCCGGTGCGCTGCCATCGGTCCAGCTGCTCGCGGGCGACAAGTGCGGCAGAGGCCCCTGTCATGTGCGCCATCGCGTCGTGCCAGTCGTCACTGAACCACGTCAGATTCATGCCGCCGACGAATGCGTGGTGGCCGTCCACCGTGACGACCTTGCGGTGTGTCACGTGATCAAGCGCTTCCGTCGGAGGTGTCCCAAATCTCGGCACAACTGTTACGTGTCCACCTGCCGACTCCAATTTCGAGGAGAACACCTGGAACGGACCTGGCGGAGCGAATTGGCTGAGCGAGCCGCTGAGCAGATTCACTTCAACGCCGCGTCGCGCGGCGCGGAGCATTGCATCGCCAATCCGTTTGCCCGACCCAATCGGAGTGAAGTTGAACATCTCGTCGTTGACCACATCCCGGGCCCGATCGATCGCAGAGACAATTGCGGGCTCGGCAACGGGCATATCGACCAGCAGTCGAATCTGGCTGCTCGATGCCGGGGTCGATGTCGGATTGGTGGCGCGCGCAGTCGGGATCTGCGCGGAAATAGGCATGGACATGCGCGGAGTGTGCGTGCCCGCGTTCGATGTTGTCATGGTGTGGCAGGTTGTTGGCCCACGATGAGCAAGGTCGTGACCGGCGACGGCCGACACAGAACGCGGCGCCCCGACGGTGGTCGCGCGATCCAGAGTGAGGCAGTATGACCCTGTGAAAACAGTTGGATCATTCGTGGCGCGCGGCTGTGCGCTCGTGCTTATTGTGGCGCTCGTGGCGAACACAGCCGTCGGATCTGCTGCCACGACCGTTGCACTCGATACCGACGCCTGGGAGCGAGCCGGCGACGCTGTTCTGGCCAACGACCACGCGGCGACCGCGATTTCCGGTGTATTGGTTGACC
>CAYNNW010000453.1:0-2074 GCA_964398435.1 uncultured Gaiellales bacterium
CGAGGGCACACCGATCGTGGCCATCGCCGACGGCACCCTCGACCGCGTTGGCTGGAACTCGATCGGCGGCTACCGCTTCTGGCTGTTCGACAAGCAGGGGAACGCCTTCTACCACGCCCATCTCTCGGCATTCAGCCCCATCGCGCAGGACGGGGCCCAGGTGCGCGCCGGCGACGTGATCGGCTTCGTCGGCCACACCGGCGATGCCCAGGGAACGCCATCGCACCTCCACTTTGAGGTCCACCCCGGGAACGGTGGCCCGGTGAATCCGTTCACCTATCTGAACGCCTGGCGCCGCGGAATGGCAACGTCGATCGGTGCGCTCGGTGGGTCAACCGCGAGCACGACAACTGTCAGTGGTGCAGTGACAGGGTCAGTCGCAGCTCCGTCACTGACACTGCTGGGCGTGTCGGATGTCAGCTCCACCAGTACCCTGGCCGGTGACCTGCTCTACGACGTGCGCGAAACACCGGCACGGCCAATCGAGGAAGAGAACGCACCCGTGCCGACGGACGATTCACTGGAGGCCGCGATCAACGGCCCGGGCACCAGCGCCGAAGACGCCTAGTACTGCGGCGTGCCGTAGTCGAACTCCTCTTCGCTGCCGAAGAGGTGATCCTTGATCCACGACCGGGTCTGCGCACCCGTCGCCGGATTGAACAGCACGAAGGCGAGGAAGGCGAGGAAGACGAAGCCCTTCCACGAGCGGTCGCGCTTGGGCGACTTGCCGCTCATACGCACGATCGCCTCGCTGAGCGACTGCACAGTGGTGTCGAGGTTCTCGCGCACGTCACGATCGCCGCTGATCTTCGAGGCCGCACCCAGAGGACCGTCGCCCGAGAGGTCGCCGTACACGCGTCGCGCAGCCGTGAAGGCGCGCAGAACGCTGTTGCGGACATCCTCGTCCTGGATTGCCCGGTCGACGTAGGGCCGGACCGTGCTGAACGTATCGTTGTTTCGGAACATTGTGAATCTCCTTGACGGCGCGTGGCTGATTCGAGCGCCAGGGCAAGTCTATGCGGGCATCATCACAGCCTCTACCCACTGCCCCTGTATTCGTACCACCAGCCCGGAATTCCTGCTGAATCCGTTACACAATGCGGATGATTCGCGGCGGTGTGTTGTATTCGCGGCCCGTGCTGCGCTGCTTCGCCGTGGCAAACCAGCGCCACTTGCCGCTGCGATTGCCGCACACTCGCCGGCGCGTGGCGGTCGTGCCCCAGGCGCTGCGGATCCAGCCGTTGCGCCCATCCCAGCGCACCACCGTCAGGCGCGTGGTCGTGAATCCTGACGGCACCCTCCAGCGAATCGAGATGCATCGCTTCGAGGTGGTAATGCTTGGTCCGGGCGATGTCCCGAGCAGGTTCGGAATCCAGAAGTTGCCACCATTGCGGTGCTGCTGCAGCCAGCCGCGATAGTGCGCCAGTCGCGTGTAGACGCCATAGCCGTTGCCGGCACACGACTGCCCGGTCTGGGGCCCGTCCGGCCCCCAGCTGACCAGCCCGACCAGACTCCACGGATCTACCTCATCGCCACGTGCGATCAACGGACCGCCACTGTCGCCCTGACAGACGTCGACTCCATTGGTGGTACGCCCCGTTCGATCGGTATCCAGCACACTGCCGCACACCTCGGTGACGGCGCTGAATCCGGTTGTGCCGATTGCCGAATGGTTGGAGCGGCAGCTCGCATCACTGACCAGTGGAATCTTCGCCTCCTGCAGTATCTGTGGTGTGTTGCCACCGGTGATCTCGTGGAAGGCATCCTTCTCGCCCCAGCCGGCAGCCCATGGCCCCAGCGCTGTGGTGGCTGAGACTCCCGAGCCATTGCCCCATGCTGCATTGTCGTCTGCGGGCGAGACCACGCTGATCGTGGACCCCGTTGCTGCAACCGACAGGCGAAGCAGGGCCAGGTCGTCGCCACCGTCACCACCGTGCCCATATCCCGGGTGGATCAGTACGCGGTTGACTGCCCGCAACCCCGACAGCGGCGAGGCCTTCGACAGAATCCGCGTGTTCGAGAGCACTCCAAGCTCGCGCGGCGAGATCGGATCGCCGTTGTCGTCAACGACGCA
>CAYNNW010000454.1:0-2074 GCA_964398435.1 uncultured Gaiellales bacterium
TGGGTGGAAAACGAAGACGACGGCTCGGTCACACTGGAAGTGCAGGGCGACCCGGAAAAGTTCCTGACGCTCTTCAACAGGGAGTTTCGGTCTCAGCGGGCGCCAGGAATGGTGGCGGCACCGATCATCGACGTCTCCAAAATCATCGGTGGAGGCTTCGACACGCTCGCGCGCTTCAAGAAATACGACTTCGTCGAGGACGCTGCCAGCCACTACCACGTGGCAATGTTCGCGCAGTCCATCGGCTATCGCCCAACGTACGCTGACCAGGCCGAAAACCTGCGGCAGCTGACGGAAGCGATTGCCCGTGTGAAAGCTGCCGGTCATCAGATCAGCCGTCCTCAGGAGTCGTGGCTGTGCGCGTTGCAGAGTCTGCGTCCCGTGGAGATGATCCCGGAGAAGTTCTACTTCGGTGGACCTTACTGGCAGCAGGACAACATCTCGCAGGAAAACCTGTGGATGAACAAGCCCCTGTCACCGAAGGCCGCCGAGCTGATGAAGACGCCGATCATCCGGTGAAGACACGAGGGGTTCGAAATTTGGTCGGTTGCACGCATGTCGTGCAGCCCGCCGAGTGGAGAACTCGGGACCATTGCCGTGTCTGGTGATGGTCCTCTTCTCACAACCGATTACCCGGCAGGTCCAGACTGCGCCTGCCTCGAGGCTATGAGGAGATACATATGCCTGGATTTCCCAAGTACGACATCGCCGCGATGCTGGGCTTCACGCCTATCGCGACGGTGACCGACGAGGAGATCTGGTTGCATCTGGTGACACCGGTCGTGAAGGCGATCCTCGGTCCGGTTACGGAACGAGGCGTACCAACGCTGACAGAGGCGACTCCCGGGTTTTTCCCTGGAGACGAATCCAGCAACCAGAACAACCACCTTCTCTACGGCGGTAAAACGGGTTTCATCCGTTACCCGATCATCGCCTACCGCCAGCGCCATGAGCGTGGTCAGCTGATCACGAAACGCGATGGCAGAAAGATCAAGGCCGACTGCTACTTCGGTAGCCAGGCCGAGATCGACAAGGGCAACGGCAAGCTGATCTTGAGTGTCGGGCTGAAGGACCGTCGTTTCGACGGCACTTCGCAAGGCAACGACAGCGGCTTGCTGCATTTCCCTTACGACCACCCGGTCTTCCACAAGCCGCTTCATCCCGAGGCGGCTGCCGTTGAAATCTCGGTCTACAGCTTCAACCCCGGCTCGCGCATCAGCGAAGCCACGGGCGAGCCGGAGTTCGAGAGTTTCATCGAAAAGCCGTTCACTTTCATCGACCGGCCGGAAGTGTTTCTCACATACTTCCACCGGGCCTGGAAGACAGCGCATGCACCGGGTATGGTGGCAGCGCCCGTGCCGGATGCTTCGAAGTTCCTCCTCAAGGGCTTCGAACACCTGGCTACGAGCCGCGGTTACGACTTCCTGGAGTCCGCTTCGTCGCACTACCATGTGGCGAAATGGTTCCAGGCGGCCGGGTACCGCTACAGCTACCAGCACGATGCGGAGACGTTGAACGGCTTCGCGCAGGGACTGGAAGCAATTCGCAACGCAGGTCACCCACTCAACCGCGTACAGCAGTCGTGGGTTTGCGTCATCCAGAGCCTGCCGCAAGAGCACATCCCCGAACACCTGCGTCTGCCGGGTCTCATCTGGCCGCAGGACAACATCGGTCCGCAAAATCTGTGGCAGAACAAGCCCCTGACGAAACGGGCTCTTGCGCTTGTTCCTCAACCGCTATCTGCGTAAAGTTCGGCGGCTCGGCTGCGTCGTTCGGCGTGATTTAACCAACGCGCGGACGCCAGCCGGCTGCCGGGCTTGCGAGTTCAGACAGTCTTATTCCGATTCCTCACGAGGACAGATCGACAACCGGCGGCGCACTCTCGCATGAGTGCTGCTGCCTCGAAAGCAAAGGGTTCACAATCATGAGCCGTAAAAACAACAAGGCCCCGGGCACCACGCCCGACGGGCAAGATCCGAATCTGGCGGAACAGGTCCTTCGCGACAGTGGCAAGTCCGAAGACGAGGTCCGCCGCACTGGCGCCGTTGACCGAGCCGACGAAGACGTCGACGGC
>CAYNNW010000455.1:0-2072 GCA_964398435.1 uncultured Gaiellales bacterium
GGTGAACTTGATCTCGCCGCGAATGCGTGTCAGCCGGAAGACTCGCAGGTCTGCCCGCTCGTGGCTGTAGCCGACCAGGTACCACTGGCCGCCGTTCCAGACCATGGCGTACGGGTCAACGACGCGCTCACCTTCGGCGTCCCGCCCCATCGTGTAATACGTGAACGTGACCGTACGACGCTTGCTGATCGCCGTTTCGAGCTTGGCAATCCGCGCAGCAATCTCGGGCGAGTAGTCGCTGTCGACCAGCCGGATCGTGGTCGAGGCCAGGGCCTCGTCGGTGGCCGGGTTCTCGCGGCCGAGCGTCAGGTTCTGCAGCGCAAGGCGCAGTGGCTCGGCATACGCGAACTGACCGTCGAGCAGCGAGAGGCAGGCGTGCAGCGCTGCAATCTCGTCATCGGCCAGCTCGAGCGGCGGCAGGAAGTAGTGCTTCTCGCTCAGCGTGTACAGCTCTTCGCCGGTGTCGTCGTCGCGGTTGGAGCGCAGCGGGATCCCCAGCTGCGTCAGTTCCGTACGGTCGGCATAGAAGCGTCGATTGAACGCATCGTCGGCCATGCGCGAGTACCCCTCGACACACTCCCTGACATCACGGGCCGTCACCGGGCGATTCATCGCCATCAGATACGACACGAGCGACAACTGACGCACAAGCTTGCTCTTTTCGAGCGGCATGGCGCACCTCCCACATAGTTCCGAACGGCGCATCCCTCGCCATTCGAATGTCCCACACACCAACCCCAGGGATGGTAGCGATTTAGCACTCGCAGTGGTACCGCAAACCGGGAAGATCAGGTTTCGATACTCGCACTATGCGGGAAAAACCGCGCGCTCGAAGTAGCTGCGGTCGCGGGGATCGTCAGGCGACGATGGATGCCAGGTGCTGATGCGACGGGCAGAAGTTGCTGCCGGGCAGTGGCGTTCGCTGGCAGGCCTTGCCCTTGCGGGTCTGTGCACGGCAGCGCAGCATGGCGCCCTCGGTAACGGCTCGCTCGGCCTCGGCTTCGATGAATTTGAGTGCAGCCGCCGTGTACTGCTCGACGACGTGAAAGACGCGTTCCTGCGCCTGAATGGGGAAGTAGTACCTGATGTCTGCGAACAGGCTCTTCTCAGGGGATGCGAAGTAGCGGGTGTCCTTGGCGAGCCGTTCCATCGTGGATTCGCACTCGAGTAGCACTTTGCGCCTGCCCTCTGCGATCTCGGCATCGGTTTCACCTGCGACAAGATCGCGGGTCTCAAGGTAGATAGCTCGACTGAATCGGTACATCAAACGCCTCGTCCATGCCCCTGGCACATCCCCATATGCCAGCGGACAGTCTCCCCCCAACGTGCCCGGTTGATCCTGGTCGCATCGGCTCTCCAACCGAGTACGTGGATCAGACCTGACATCTCCATGGTACGGAGATCTGACGATCTGGCAACCGGCAACTGTGCCTTGTGTTGCAGCGAGATTGAAACAAGAGTGTCGCTGCTCCGTCACGAAACCACCGGGGCACCCGGCCTCGGGGGGCCACCTCCCGCGGCCTCCTCGATGCTGATTTGGCATTCAGGCAGGGAATCAGCTGGCCGTTGCCTTCTTCAGGCGCGCCTGCTACAGGCGTGTATCAGGGGGACACCTTGCGAACGTATGCACCCTGATATCCGGCGTTCTGAACCTTCGTCAAATGGGCGTCCGCCTGCGAATCGGTGTCGAACTGGCCCGAGAACACGACCCAGAGACCTGATTTCAGGCTCGAGAACTGGTCGGAATCGATCACGCCGGACGGCAGCCCCTTGCGCTGGACCTCCACCGCGCGCACCTCTGCATCGGACTTGTCGTAGCTACTCTTGGGGAACGATGCGATAACGACGGTATGGCCCGACTTGCTGGCTGGCCAGGTCTGGGCGCCACTGTTCGATGTGGTCGTGGCAGTCGTGGCGGTGGTTGCCGTTGACGGCGTCGTCGCGGTTGTGGGCAGTCCCAGTGTCGTCGATGTCGTGGTGGTATCGCTCGGCGGCGTGCAGAGATTGCCGTCCTCGTCCGTTCGTACCTCAGTGGTCGAGCTCGACCCGGCATCAGCCGACGCGTCGGCTGA
>CAYNNW010000456.1:0-796 GCA_964398435.1 uncultured Gaiellales bacterium
GCCCGAGAAGGATCGCAACTGGGAGATCATCGCCCGATACGGCGTCACGATTCTCTACACGGCGCCGACAGCGATTCGTGCCTTCATCAAGTGGGGTGATGAGTATCCGGCGCGCCACGATCTGTCGTCACTACGCCTGCTCGGCAGCGTCGGCGAGCCGATCAACCCCGAGGCCTGGATGTGGTACCACCGCGTCATCGGCGGCGAGCGCTGCCCGATCGTCGACACCTGGTGGCAGACCGAGACCGGTCACCACATGATCACTCCGCTGCCCGGCATCACCGCCACCAAGCCGGGCTCCGCCACCCACGCCATTCCCGGCGTTGACGTCGCAGTTGTCGATGACCACGGCACCCCCGTCGAGCGAGGCCACGGCGGCTTCCTGGTCGTGCGCAAGCCGTGGCCGGGCATGGCGCGCGGCATCTGGGGCGACCCGCAGCGCTACGTCGACACCTACTGGTCGAAGTGGGATGGCCGCTACTTCGCCGGTGACGGCGCCAAGATCGACGAGGACGGCTATATCTGGCTGCTGGGTCGCGTTGACGATGTGATGAACGTCTCAGGCCACCGCATCAGCACCATGGAGGTCGAGAGCGCGCTGGTCGAGCATGGCGCAGTGGCCGAGGCCGCCGTGGTCAGCATCGCTGACGATCTGACTGGTGAGGCAGTGGCGGCATTCGTCACGCTGGAGGATGCGCACGAGGGCCGTGACCGCGCCGAGCTGATCAGCGAACTCTCGGCACACGTGGGCGAGCGCATTGGCAAGTTTGCGCGACCCAAGCTGCTGCTGTTCACC
>CAYNNW010000456.1:806-2056 GCA_964398435.1 uncultured Gaiellales bacterium
AGGGCCTGCCGAAGACCCGCTCGGGCAAGATCATGCGACGCCTGCTACGCGACATCGGCGAAGGCCGCGAGCTGGGTGACACCACTACCCTGCAGGACGCCGCCGTGGTCGAAGCCCTGCGCGACCAGGTCGTCGCCCTCCGCGCTGGAAGCTGAAGCAATCGACCATCCGACCCGAACGCCAGTGGATGGATTGCCCATGACATACTTGGTCGGTGAACAGGTTTGCTGTTCAGATAGCCTCGAGTACGCTGCTCTCAATCCATACTTGGTTGCCGTGGCCGATAGTCCCGAAGTGGCAAGCGCGAGCCTGTATGTGCCGTAGCGTGCTACGGCACATCGCTCTCGGTGTTGGGTGCATTGCATTCATAGCCGCATGTAGCGCAGACCAAGATGTGGTATCGCATAGGGTCGAGGTGGATTCGGTTGCCAAGAGCCGCATACCACGTCGTGCGACCCCGACTGGCTATGTGCGGCCACAATCACGGTGGCAAGTGGCGATTGAGGACAGCGGGTCGAGGCGTTACCTGTACGTCGATTTCGGTAAGGCCGCCGCGGACCTGTGGCGAAATAACTCAATCGATGTATGCATTTCGAAGGTATATGCGCTGGTCTCGTTGCGGCATACCGGGCGAGTTGCAGAACTCGACCTATTGCTGAAACGCGGTACCGAGAGTCAACCATGTCCAACTCGAGCCGCCAAACCTGGTCCCAGCGGCTGGCCTGTGCATGTCACGCCTGATCTTCGTAATCAGCATTCGAATCGAGCAAGATTCGAAATCCCCCAAACGCCTCGGCTTAAGTACCAAGTCGTTCGGCCCGGAGTCGAAGATACGGCCCTCCTTCGTCAACGCGTGATCGATTTCAAGAAGGCGAAGGTTGGTTGGGATATCGGCTTGCTTGTTCAGCAGTGCAACAAGGATTGTGAATGGGATCCGCCCGCTGCCGCCGACTAGCCATTGGGGTGCTGATTCTGGTGTTTGCGGTCGCAGGCTGTGGCTCGGCCGCAATGAACGATCGGACCAAGACCCCCAGGCCGGTCACGGGTACTGGTTACGTGCTTGCGCCGATTGTTTCTGTGCCACTCGTTGACCAATTCAGTACGTTCCGCGATGGCTATGTCGTCCGTCCCCTACAGGTGCACGTGCGGGTGGTCGGAAAGCGCCTTCGGATTGCGTGTGAGACAACCCGATTGCTGGCTGGTCGCGCTGTTCCTGACGATCGAATTTCTGATGCGGTGGTGGCGACCCC
>CAYNNW010000457.1:0-1221 GCA_964398435.1 uncultured Gaiellales bacterium
GATGATCATCTGCGACGAGCCCGTGTCGGCACTCGATGTATCGATCCAGGCGCAGGTGCTCAACCTGCTCATGGATCTGCAGGCGGAGTTTGGCCTGGCGTACATGTTCATCGCCCACGACCTGGCGGTGGTCAAGCACATCAGTGACCGCGTGGCGGTGATGTACCTGGGGCACATCGTCGAGCTGGCCGACAGCGAGCGGCTCTACGACAACCCGCAGCATCCGTACACCCAGGCGCTGCTCAGCTCGATTCCCGTGGCTGACCCCGAGGTTGCCCGGCGCAAGGACCGCATCGTGCTCGCCGGTGACGTGCCGAGCCCGGCAAATCCGCCGTCCGGCTGCGTCTTTCATACACGCTGCTGGAAAGCGCAGTCGATCTGTTCGCAGCAGATGCCGCCCCTCAACGATGTCGATGGCGCACACAAGGTGGCCTGCTGGTTCCCTGGGCCCGAGGGCGCTCCCGGAACGATCACACCGGCAACCATCATCGAAGGCGTCACTGCCGAGCGGCGCCAGGCGCGCGAGGCAGGGCAGGTTCCGCCACTTCGAGGTACCCAGGGTGCCATCATGCGGGGCGAGAATCCCAACGAGCCCCCGCCTGCCGGCGTCTAGCGAGGCGCGGGGCTACCGGATCAGCTGTACTTCGGGGTCGCCCAGCGCCGTGGCAGCTTCGGCCATCTGCCGGTCGGCAGTCATCACGACGCCGTCGTGCACGCGCGCAGTGGCCAGGCACATTCGGTCGGCAAGGCTCAATCCAAAAGGCCCAGTTGTACGGCGCAGGCATGCACATTCAAGCGCAATTCGGCGATCAACCGGCGCGACGAATACCGGAAGTTCGATATCTACATCTGCGGCGTCCTCCGGGGTGCCGAGATCAGCAATGACTGTCAGCACTTCCGCCCAGTTCGCGCTGCTCATCATCACGCCGACATTCAGGGCGTCCTCAACGACCTGTGCGCCAGGCTCATTCTTCAGGCTTGCCAGTAGGGCGGACGCGTCCAGAACGACGTTCTTCAAGCTCTCGCTCCTTTCGCTTCCATTCCAGGAAGTGCTCTACCGGATCTGTGCCCGGCGGCAGATTCTCTTCAAAGATGCGACGAAGCCGATTCAATCCAGCCCGAGCTGAGGTGAGATGAATCGAATCGCCGACCAGTTTGAGGCGCACCCGCGATCCCGGCTGAATTCCAGAGGATGCTTCAACGACAGCACGTCGGTGGAGT
>CAYNNW010000457.1:1231-2052 GCA_964398435.1 uncultured Gaiellales bacterium
AGCCTGCTTCCGAATCGCAGCGGGAATCAGGATTCTGCCGGCGGAATCGACCTGCAATTCATGCGTGGTCATCGTTGCGGGTTCTGGAGGGGCAAGATCTTCCATTATTCTCCAATTGTACCAGAACTGCTCAGAACTGGGGATGCCTACGAAAATGGGAATCAATCGCGTAATGGGCATTTTGGGGGCACCGTCGGGCAAAGGTCGCAGCCGCCGGCAGAATTGGTGGGAGGGGACTGGAGGCGCGAAGAGAGGTCGCGCCGGACATTCAGAACAATGCGCTCGAGTGGACTCGAACCACCACGGGCAATACAGCCCACCAGGCCCTCAACCTGGCGCGTCTACCAATTCCGCCACGAGCGCGTGTGCGAAACAGCTGCCAGTGGCAGCGCCGGGCAGCATAGCAGGGGATTGCGTCCGGTGGACGCGGGTATGATGGGAACACATGTTCGATTTCGCTGCAGCCGAGGCTTCTCTGACGGACCGACAGCGCGCCGTGCTGGGCGTCGTGCGCTCGCATCTGGCCGAGCGTGGCTACCCGCCGACGGTGCGGGAAATTGGCGAAACCCTGGGGATGAGCTCGTCATCCACGGTCCATGCGCACTTGGCTGCGCTTGAGCGTGCAGGGCTGATTGTGCGCGACCCATCCAAGCCACGGGCGCTGCAGCTTGCCGGGCCGGCAGGCGATGCGCATGGTGGAGGCGCTGGTGCGGCGTCAGGTGGCGTGGCTGAGGCGGCGATTGGCCGCGACAGTGCCGGCGCCACACTGCGATTGCCGTTGCTGGGTCAGGTCGCGGCGGGGCAGCCGCTGCTGGCTGAAC
>CAYNNW010000458.1:0-2045 GCA_964398435.1 uncultured Gaiellales bacterium
ATGAGGTCTGGCACCCGCGCACTCCTGCTGTTCGGCTTTGCCGGATCGGTGATGGCCGACCCGGTGTCGTCGGTCACCTACGCCATCGAGGCCGCAGAGCTGCAGCTGACCGGTCGGCCCGAGCTGCTGCTGCCAACGATGCTGGTCGTAGTCGCGGTGATCGCAGCAATTGCAGCCACGTATTGGCAGATCATCGGCGACCACCCCGACGGCGGGGGCTCGGCCGCAGCAGCCGGAACGGTGTTCGGCGACGGCTGGTCGTTCGTTCCGCTGGCGTCGCTGATCGTGGACTTTGTGCTGACGATCGCCGTCAGCATCGCCGCAGCGACTGCCGCGCTGATCGCGTGGCAGCCGGCACTTGCCCCACATCATCTGGCGCTGGGGCTGACGCTGCTTGCGGTCGTTACGGCGTTGGTCATCTCGGGCTCACGTGGCCGAACCGTGCTTGCTGCGATGACCGCACTGTTCGTGGTCGCCGCAATGGTCGTCGTGGCAGATGGCATGTTGTCAGGGTGGCTGACAGACGGGTTGGCAGTCAGAACTTCTGCCGCTGACGGCGGTCGCGCTGGAACACCGCATGACGGTGAAAGCTGGACATCAGGCACGCTCGCGGTGCTCCTTGCAATGAGTGGAGCGATGGCGCTCGCCACGGGCGTCGAGGCCCCGTCATCTGCCATCGCAGAACTTGAGATCGGCTCGGCTGATCGAAGGCGAATGGGTCGGGCCACACTGTTGGTGACAGTGGTGGTTGTCGCCCTCCTGACCGTTGGACTGACGCTCGGAGCAGCTGGAGTTTCACAGCGGTCAACCGACACGTTGACCTCGGCCATCGTCCGGTCAACGGTGGGTGATGGTGCTGGATTTACCGCTTTTCAGGTGACCAGCGCGCTGCTGCTCCTTGCCGCGGCCAGCTCATCGCTGCAGGCGGGACCAGGTGTGGTGAGGGCATTGAGTGGGTCGGTGGGTACAGCACAGCGATCGGTTCTGCCGGGGTGGGTGGGGATCAGCACCGGTGAGGGTGTGCCCTGGCTGGCAGTCGCCGGTTTCGCTGGCGTATCGGCCTCAGTGCTCGCGCTGACCAGCGGTGACGAACAGCGCCTCGTCGTGTTCTACGCAACCGCCGTCTTCATCGGTTTCGCGTGCGGTACCGCCGCGACTGCCGTGCGCAATGCACGACTGCGATCGTGGCGGCGGCTTGGCATCAATCTGCTCGGTCTTGCCGCGACCATTGCAACGCTGGCTGCCAGTGTCGCCCGAGGCTGGCCCCTCGTCTCCGTTGGCGCGGCGCTGGCGCTGGCGCTGGTCCTGTGGGCTGTGTGGACGCGACGCGGACGGCCACCGCTTGCCGCGACAGCAGCGCCACGCTCCGATGCGGAGTAGCGTTACGGCGTAGCAGCATCTGGCGCGGCTGCAAGGGGTGCAAAGCTCTCGAGCACCGTGCGCGCGTCGGCTGGAAGGTCGTCTGAGATGTAGAACGACTTCAACTCTCCTGCCGAATCCTCGTCGACGACCGCCAGCACACGGTTGTCATCAACTTCCATTCGATCCACCGAGTACAGGTCGTAGTACACGCGGTTGACATCAAAGCCGTTCGGCGTTCGTACCAGGGCAACCCCCTCGGCGATCGAACTGGCAGCGCTTCGCGCATCCACGGATCCCAGATCGCGCGCCGCAACAGCCGCGTCGGTGTACGCCGGTGAGCCATCGAAGACTGAACGGTATTCAAGCTCCGAGCCCATGCGAATCGAGTCCCACGTGTTTGGCACGCCGGGGCTTGAGTTGTACTCGTACACGATCCCTGAGTCATTGACGCCGACGCGGGTTCGTGTCGTGACATTCTGCGTCCCGAATGCCGTTCCGACCTGTTCGTTGTAGTCGAATTCGGCCACTTTGGGGGCGTCTTCGGGAGTTGGATCAGCGGGCGGGCGATTGCCGGTCCCAGGATCGGTCGATGTGTCATCCGAGCTCGTCGAGGAGCAGGCCGCCAAAGCCAATGCCCCTGCAGCCAGCAGGCCGCCGCCAATCAATAGTCGCGTATTCATGGA
>CAYNNW010000459.1:0-469 GCA_964398435.1 uncultured Gaiellales bacterium
TGTTCGGGTCGGCGTCGGCGTCCTCGCTGCGTTCGATGCGAACGCCCTCAAGCGCTGGGAACTTCTGCAGCGTGGCGACCAGCGTCTCGGTGATGCTGGAGACGTTGACCGGGGCAATGGTCGTCATGACTTCACCGCCCGCTGAATGTCCATCGCGTACACCTGAGTCATGACCGACATGGCCCGATCCTCAGTCGGCAGCATGGGGCGTGCCGGGAGGTTCTTGGCGGGCGCGCCGAACTGGTGGACGGCGGCCAGGTCGCCGTGGTCCTCCTGATCGATTGGGCTGTAGAAACTCACTGCGCCGACGCCGGCCAGTTTCTCGTCTGACAGCGGGACGAAGGACTGACGCAGCGCGCCCGTGTCGCGCAGGATCTGATAGGTGGTCGTGAATTTCCGCGGACGGACTGTGGATGCCGGATACCGGCCCTTGGCCTTCAGGTCCTCCCACTTAGGCCGCCCGAACGTC
>CAYNNW010000459.1:479-2045 GCA_964398435.1 uncultured Gaiellales bacterium
TCGAACTCGTTGCGCGCCGCGCTCAACCGCAGGCCCGAACGTCGCGCCATCGGCCTGGAACGTCCGCATGACGTCGGAATGCAGCTGTATGCCGACCTTCCGGTTGTTCAGTTCCCGGCGGTCGGGCGCCATCACGCCCGCCATCGCTGCGAGCTTCTTGCGGGCAATTTCCGTGCCGTAGACAGTGACCTCAATCACCGCGCAGGTCCTCCTGATCGGTCAGCCACTGCGAGGTGACCGCCCAGTCCTCGACCGCGTCGATGCCTGACACGTTCGAGTAGCCGGTATGCGTACCGAACGCCCCCAGCGACGGATAGCTGATCCCGGCAGAGGTCACGATCGCCATGGACCCTGTCGACAGCGCCCGCAGCCGGTCGTTGATCGACTCCCGCAGGATGACCTCGTGCTCGGGCTTGAGCGTCATCCACGCCATCTTCCAGTATGCGAGGTCCGTGGATACGTCCCTGACCGCATACGGGGCCAATGTGGGCGTGTTCGCCAGCGGGACGGACGGATACCGCAGGGCGAGGCTAGCATCCACAGTGGCCTCCGCAGGCAGCCCGAAGGACGGCTCGAAGTTGTTGCCGTCGTTGGCCGTGGCGAGCTTGGCGGCGCCAGGGTAGCGGGCGACGACGTCTTCCCAGCAGGTGTACCGCATGGCTAGTTCGCCTCCACTTTCCAGCGCTTGACGAGCGCCCGGCTGACGTAGGTGCTCGCGTCTATGACAGCTATTGCTTGGGCAACATAGTACGCCCATGAGGTGGGGACGTACACCGGCGCGTAGTAGTGCCCGTTGCCGGAGCTGACGCCTGCGATCGAACTGATGAGCGTTTCGTTTCGATCGAGCAGCGCGAAGCTGATCGGGCTGGCCGTCGCTCCTGAGTTCACCCAGGTGAGTCGGATGGTCGTGCCGGCCAAGGCGTCGAGCACGGGAACCGTGAACATCTATTGGTAGCCTCCGAAGTTAATTCCCGTAGCGCCATTTCCGACAGCGATCTGCGGCGCTGCGGAGAAGTATATCCCTGAAGGCGCGACGCCGAAGAGCTGGCGTGGGTCATACGTGTACTGAACGAATGGAACGCGCAGCGCTGTGGCGTCATCACTGATGCCGAGTGCGTCCGTGATGAGCCGGCTGCGCATTCGGTACTGCAGCGAGCCGTCCAGAATGTCGACCGTGTCCATGGTCTCGCGGACTCGGAGCAGCGAGCGCAGGACGGCGTCCGCGAGCGCAAACCCGTCGGTTCCGATACGAGTGCGGAGCAGACCGCGTAGCACCTGGTCCGATACCGTGATGGCATCCGACAGCGTCGAGGAGTACAGCGCACCGGAACCAGTAATTGACTTCGTCAGTGTGTCCTGCAGTTCCGCGAGGTCCTGCAGCAGCCGGTTGCGGTAGATCGTACGCGTAGCGTTATCCGTGACCGTGAGCGCGTCCGACAACGTGTTGGCGTAGATGTTGCCGCCGGTCGTGACAGACTTGATGAGCGTGTCGACCAGCGTAAGCAGGTCCTGCGTCGTGCGGATGCGCAGCAGTGAGCGCGTCGCGGCATCGGACAACGTGACGCT
>CAYNNW010000460.1:0-2041 GCA_964398435.1 uncultured Gaiellales bacterium
CGTTCGCGCAGGTTGCGGCTGGTGACATACTGGCCGTCGCGTCCGGCGAACGGCCCCGAGTTGACCATCATCTCGATGGAGATGGTGGGCTCTTCCACATGAATGCGCGGCAGAGGCTTGGGATTCACGGGGTCACAGATGGAGTCGCCGATCTTGAGCTCTTCGATTCCGGCCACGATCGCGATATCACCGGCGACCGCTTCCGTAATGGGCGCGGAAGAGAGACCCTCGTAGCCGAACAGAGCGGTGATCTTGGTCTCGGCGCTCATGCCCTTCGCCTGGGCGAGAACGACCTTGTCACCGATACGGATTTTGCAGGCGTGGATCTTACCCACGGCCAAGCGCCCCAGATAGTCGCTATAGCTCGTGTTGGTGATGATCATCCGAAGCCCCTCGTTATCCTCGACTGTGGGGCCTGGCAGATGGTCGATGATGGCATCGAACAGCAGGGTCAGATCCTTACCCGAATCTTTCTCCTCGGGGCTCTTTACCGCGATGCGCTTCCGCGCGTCGGTGTAAATGATCGGAAAGTCGATCTGGTGATCCTTGGCATCGAGATCAAAAAACAGGTGGTAGATCTCGTCCAAAACCTCGGCACAGCGGGCATCGGGGCGATCGATCTTATTGATGACCACGACGATCTTGACGTTGCGCTCGAGCGCGTGGCGGAGCACGAACCGGGTCTGGGGCAGAGGCCCCTCCGCGGCGTCAACGAGCAGGAGCGCGCCGTCGACCATCTGGAGTCCCCGCTCGACCTCGCCGCCGAAGTCGGCATGGCCGGGGGTATCGACGACGTTGATCCGAACGTTTTTGTATCGAAAAGAAGCGTTCTTCGCGACGAGCGTAATGCCACGTTCGCGCTCGATGTCGCCGCTGTCCATGGCCCGCTCGGCCACCTGTTGGTTCTCCCGAAAGAGACCGCTTTGCCACAAAAGGCCGTCGACTAAGGTCGTCTTGCCATGATCGACGTGGGCGATGATGGCGATGTTGCGCACATTGGGATTGACGGACATTTAGAAATCCTTGGGATTACAGGTGTTTACGAGCCTGTCATTGAAAAGGCACACCCTTACTGTTAAGAAAGCGCCGAATGCAATCCAATACACCAGAGAGCTCTCGGGAATCAAGGTGCCAAAACTGCTGGAAATCGTCAGCGTTTTGTTTATGTGGCGAGATCCACCCCGAGAAGAGCCGGCTGCAATTCCTGGTGCTGCAACACCCCCGTGAAGCGAAGGCTCCGCTGGGCACCGCGCGGCTGTTCGTCGACAAGCGGATCCCGTTCACCCGGGCGATCACCCGGCTGTGCGGCAGCGCCGACTGCGACTCGCTCGTCTCCGTCGCGCCGGGGTACGACGGCCGCATCTGGTTCGCGACGGCCCACGCCGCCGCCGGGTACGCCGACCCACGCACCGGCCGCGTCGTCGTGAGGCGACTCGGTGGCGAGCGCTCGCAGGGCGAGCTGATCGGCAACAGCATCTCCACCGCCCCGGCCGGCACCGTGATCACGACCGACCACGCGACCTACCTGGTGAAGCGCACCACGAAGGGCAGGATCCGCACCCTCTGGAAGCGTTCCTACGACCGCGGGTCGGCGCGCAAGCCCGGCCAGCTCACCCGCGGCAGCGGCGCGACGCCGACCTTCTTCGGGCCGCGCACGGGCCAGGAGTTCGTCGCGATCACCGACAACGCACGACCGCGCAGCCGGGTGCTCGTCTACCGCACGACCACCGGCAAGCTCCGCTGCTCGCTGAAGGTGCTGCGCCCCGACAACTCCGGCAGCGAGAACTCCCCCATCGGCTGGCGGCGCTCGATCTACGTCGCGAGCACCTACGGCTACCCCTACCCCGCGGGCACCGAGGGCGAGGCCGACCCCGAGACCGCGCCGTTCGTCGGCGGGCTCGAGCGGGTCGACCTCACCAGGCGGGGCTGCCGCTCGGTGTGGCGCACCGACGTGCGCTCCTCGGCCGTGCCGCGGCTCTCGACCGCCGAGGGCGTCATCTACACGGTCACCCGCAGCGAGTCCCTGTCCTACGACCTCGTC
>CAYNNW010000461.1:0-2040 GCA_964398435.1 uncultured Gaiellales bacterium
GTTGACGATGGCTGCGCGCGGCGACACGGGCGATACAAAAGCGATCAGAGCAATTCAAGCTCACGGACCGCAGCCTGCAATTGTCGTCGGCACGACTGACAGCTCCTTGAGCGAACATTTTCGAGTGTCAGTCGACGTAGGTTGGGCGCGCGCCCCGCGGGCACGCACCCCCAACTGTCGATCAGATCTTGAAGCCGTCGACAGTGGCCCGACGGCGCGCGGGTCGACGATAACGCGTAGTGCTTGCGAGTCGTCTCGAGCGAGGTGTGGCCGAGCACATCAGCGACCCAACGCCTCGAGCGTCAGGTGCTGGCTCTAGCGGGTGCTGTGTTCACAGCTGGTTCACAACTCGGTCCGACGATCGGGTGAAGATCGCATCACGCCCGAGGGAGGCGACTCGATGGACTGCCGGCCCACCAACGTTCACAAGCCATTCACACCGAGCCAGTACCTTGGGATGCGCAGCACCGACATTGCAGGAGACGCAGACATGAAACTCACTCGAACCAGCGCCGTCGCACTCGCCTGCGCCGCTGCAGCAACGGGCCTTGCAGGAGCCGCATTGATGCGCAACCTGGCTCAGGGGGATTCGACTAGCGTCCCCAGCGTCACGCAGGTATCTCCAACGCACAGCGATGCCAAGCCCGTCATCGATGTGCGTGGCACCGTGTGGGTCGCGAACGAGGCGGGCAACAGTCTGACCGCGATCGACGCCGCCACCGGGCGAGTAATCAATACGGTTCGAGGGATCGAGGCGCCGCACAACGTGCAGGCCTCCGACGACGGCCGCTCAGTGTGGGCGGTCAGCGGACACGACTCGACCCTCGTTGGGATCGGTGCCAAGTCGCAGCGCCTTGCCGGATCGGCAGCGACCGGCGAACACCCTGCGCACGTCGTGCTCGACCAGGCCAGTGCTCGAGCGTACGTTTCGAACTCCGGCGCTGACAGCGTGACGGCATTCGATCTCAAGACGATGCGTCCGCTGGCGACGATTCCGGTTGGCTCGTTCCCCCACGGGATGCGCATCTCGCCGGATGGCTCGACCCTGATGGTCGCCAACATGAAGGGGGGCAGCGTCACGTTGATCGACCTGCGATCGCTGCGACCAGCCGCGACAATTCCCGTTGGCGAAGCGCCGGTCCAGGTCGCGTTCGACCGATCCGGTGCGGCATATGTGTCGCTCAACAGCGAAGACGCAGTCGCGAAGATCGACCTCGCCACCCGGCGGGTGGTCGCGAAGCGCCCGACAGGCGATGGGCCCGCACAAACGTACGTCACCGGGGACGGTAGCCGCCTGCTCGTCGCCAATCAGGGCACCGAAGAGGCGCCAGCGGACACGCTGTCTGTGTTCGACACCGCCACGATGCAGCTCGTCGGCACCGTACGCACCGGGCGCGGAGCGCACGGCATCACCACTGACCCCGGCGGACGCTTTGCCTTCGTGACGAACATGTACGACGACAACGTCGCGATCGTCGACCTCGACAAGCTGAAAGTGGTCTCCACGATCAAGGTCGGAGACATGCCCAACGGGATCTCGTTCTCGACCTCCGTGCTTGGTGCAGAGTCGCGACCGGATGTCACCGTGACGGCCGACGCTCCTGTCGGGCAATCCACGACTGGCGAGCACGGTCACGGGGAGGAGCACTGATGGGGCGGACCGCCATTCTGTTGCTGGTCGTGCTGGGGATCGGGGCCGCGGCATTCGCGTGGCCCGAACGCTCACATGACGCCACGAACGGCTCTGCCTCCGACGAGCCGCAGGTCGCCGCATCGGGCCACGAGGGGCACGCGATCGGCGAGCGAACAGTGCTGGTCGCCGACACGCCGGAGCTCGGAGCGAACGACGGGGTGCTGACGGTTGGCCTCGAGCGAGGGGCCATGCCGCCGACGAGTGGCATCGACGCGGAGGTCGTCACTGACGAGAACTGCACTCCTGACGCGCAGGGGGTGTCGCATTGCCGCAATGAGATCCGGCTCAAGGGCGGCAGGACCGTGCGCGTACAGCACGACCACCGCATGCATGAAGTGCCGTGCCTG
>CAYNNW010000462.1:0-2030 GCA_964398435.1 uncultured Gaiellales bacterium
CAAAACCCAGGGAGAAACTGGGAAGAGAGTGGCGCGGAAAAAACAATACAAAGAGATTGCAAAAGTCAATAGGGGTTAATTAGCATTTATCGTTCAGGGAGAAGAGTTCCTGGGGCAGGCCGCGGATCGCTCCGTAAACGACGGCGGAGCCCTCAGCGGCGGACGCGAGCATCAGACCGCTGGTCTTGTCGGCGGCGGAGGTGATGGTCAGTTGGCCGAGGTCGTTGGAAGAGATGCGGAAAGCCTGGTTCTTGTCCTTGCCGAGGATGTCAAAGACGACCTCCAGTCTTTCGTTGATGGTGATGAACAGTCCGGATTCGCCGTTCTGGAAGCTCCAGGAGCCGTCGGCGTTCTGGACGGTGACCCATTTCTGGTTCTCGTGAGCACCGCAAGCGTTCTGCGCAATGCGGCCGCCGGCCACAACGGACGCGAGGTCGTTAATTGCGAGCTTGGAGAAGGGGCTGCGCAGGAAGTAGGCAGTGTTGACTTGCGGGAGCGCGATGTTGCCGGAAAGCAGCGGGGCGCCCTGGACGATCGGCTTGAAGCACTGCTTGCGGATGAGGAACTTCTGCGTGGCGAAGGTGGACGCGGACTGGAGCGAGACGTTCTCTCCCTGGACCAGCAGACCGTTGTCGACGTCGAGGTTGCCGGCGACCTTCTCGTTGATGATGAGCACAGAGCCGTCGATGTTGTTCTGGAAGCGCCAGTTCTGTTCCTCACCCTGGGTCAGCGGGGCGAAGATGATGTCCGCGCCGAGGCCGGCAGCGGTGAGGTAGAGGTTGTCGATCGAGGACTTGATCTTGAAGAAGTCCTTCGCACCGGTCTTAACGACGACGAACTGCTGGGACACGTCGGTCGAGCAGGTCTGCAGCTCGATGAAGCCGTCGGCAACAACGCGGGAGTCGGGGCCGAGCGCCAGCTGCGAGTTCTTGCTCACGATGATGTAGGTATCACCGTCGAGGGGCGACAACACGTTGCCGAAGACGTCAGCCTCGCCAGGGGCAACCGCGGTCTCCTCAGTCGAGCCGCCGACCCTCGTGTTGGGGTCGTGCTCCATCGCCTTGGTCAGGTCCGCCTGGATCTGGTTGCAGTTGATGTGCTGGCAGGTCACCTGGTCGCCCAGCGCGGCCTTCAGCGCCTCCTCGATCGTCTTGAAGGCACCCTCCTTCGCGCAGACGAACTGGATGTCCATTTCCTTGACCGGCGTCACCTCCTCGGTGAAGCACTTGATCTTGTCGTCGGCCACCGCCTTCAGCAGCTCGGCGTACTTGTCGATGATCTTCTGCTGATCCTCAGTGAACTTGGTGAACGTGGTGTCGCGACCGACCTCCTCGCGCAGCTTCACGTAGTCCTTGAACGCGGGCTCCTGAGCGAGCGGGTTGGAGTCGTCTTCCTTCACAAGCTTGGGCACGACCACGCGCGACACGACGCGCGAGATGACGTCGCCGACCTGGAAACCGTTTTTGCACGGGTCGGGCTTCTCCGGGGGCAGGACCGAGGGCGGCGGGCATCCAGCCGGCAGCACCTCGCCCTTGCTGTCCTCGTCGAACGCGAAGTAGACGCGCTGCCAGACCAAACCCATATCAGCGTTGAAGCACTGATAGATCATGTAGTAAATGAACTTGGTCTCCTCGGTCTTGAAGTCGTACTTCGTCTTCAAGTCACGGAACCACACGCAAATGCCCTTCAGCGAGCCCTTCTCGACCTTGTTCAAGATGTCGTGCACGGTCGTCACCTTGTCACCGATAGTCCCCATGGTCGGGGACAGTGTGGGCGTCTCCGGCGCCACCATAACGTCGCGGGCCGGCTTTGTCGCTGAACTGCCGTCGGCTCTTGGTGACTGACCCTTGACCTGGGCCATCATGCCGATCAGGAACACTCCGATCACAAAGCGATTTCTCATTACACCCGAAGAGGTTCTGCCTTAAGTATTCAAATCACAGAAACGTATTTTTTTGAATTTCGTTTTTAATCCATTACATTTTTCCGCGGCAATCCTTCATCTGGGGTTTGGGGTTTGGGGTTTGGGG
>CAYNNW010000463.1:0-2024 GCA_964398435.1 uncultured Gaiellales bacterium
CCTCGCGCAGGGTCGGCGCCAGCGGGTCGGACGCGTCGACGATGTCCTGAAACTTTGAGGTCACACAGGCAACAGCAAAATCATTGACGAGCCCGATCTCAAGAACACCGGCACCAGCTGAATGAACTCCCGCCTGTGCGAACCAGCTATAGAAGTCCGTCATCGGGATCCGCTGGCGAAGGCGCTGGGAAATCTCGTACCAAAGATCTTCAGATGACGTCTCTGTCATGTGCAGGCTTCCACACTTCTCCTGGCGTCCTTGCCGTGGCGGTCAGGTGGGGTGCCGACCGCGAATGGGCAGTGTATGACCCGACCAGCGCTCCTGCAACAGGCAATCGGTTGATTGTGACCCCGGCCGGTCAATGTTCCGTCCCCACCCTGTCCACACAGTTATCCACACAATAGGGGTACTGGTGTCACCCCGTCCACACAGTTATCCACATACCCACAGGATTGTGTGGAGAAGCGCCCGGTTGTCCACATACTGGGGATAATTGCGAAAGTGGCGCGCTCGGTGCGCAGAAACCGCTATCATCGCGGGCCCATGAAGCGTACGTACCAGCCAAATCGTCGTCGTAGGTCCCGTCGTCACGGATTCCGCAAGCGAATGTCTTCGCGCGCGGGTCAGCTGATTCTCAAGCGTCGCCGTGCACGCGGCCGAGCTCGACTGAGCGCCTGAATCAGCCGATGGAACGGTCGAAAGCCCGCTGATGAGCCAGGGAACCCCCAGCTCACGCAGGCACCGCCTGTCCAGATCTGTTGAGTTTGAACGCGTCTATCGACGGGGTCGATCGAACCAACACCGTCTGCTGGTCGCCTATTGGCTGGATCGACCAGAGGACGTCGCAGCCACCGATGAGGGGGTAGGTCGCCTTGGCCTGACCGTCTCACGCAAGGTCGGCAATGCCGTTACCCGGAACCGCGTCAAGCGACAGTTGACCGAAGCGGTACACGCCTGCGGCGCTGTGCGCGACCAGATGGACATCGTTCTGGTTGCTCGACCAGGCCTGCCGGATGCGATCGAGGCACAGGGATTCGAGTGGCTGGCACACCTGGTGGCTTCGCTTCTGGGTGTCGTGATTCCAGGCAGTCCCGACGAGAACACCGACCTACAAGCGTCAGCGCCGACCGAGGTGAATTCCAGCGAGGCAGATTCACATGAGTCGGATTCCAATGAGACCGTTGTTCCGGACGTGACGGCGTGAGTAGTCCCTCACGTGTCACGCGCGGCATTCGATTGGTTGTGGTCTCGATCCTGCATGTCTTCCGCGAGCTGCTCCGCTACCACGAGGAGCACCACCCCAAGACGTTCGCCAGCCACGATGCCGATTTACCCCCACATGTTCTTCGTACGCGCGCGAGGCGATTCTGCAGCGCGGCGTGATTGTGGGGGGTTGGCTGACCATGCGTCGCCTTGCGCGGTGCCACCCCTGGGGAGGCCTCGGAGTTGACCCGGTTCCTCCCCGTGCATCACGATCCAGTACCCCCGCCCCGTAGGATCCCCACATGTTCGGTGCCCTCAAGGACATTCTTCACGACCTGCTGTTCTGGTTGCACAGCACCTTTGATCTGAGCTGGGCCTGGAGCATCGTTGCGCTGACCGTGGTCGTGCGACTGGTGATCCTGCCGCTGACGGTCAAGCAGACGCGATCGATGATGGCGATGCAGCGCCTGCAGCCGCATATCAAGCAACTTCAGCAGCAGTACCGCGACGATCGGGCAGAGCTGAACGCCAAGCTGATGGAGTTCTACAAGTCCAACAAGGTGAATCCTGCTGCGGGCTGCCTGCCATTGCTTGTACAGATGCCGGTCTTCATTGCCCTGTATTACGTGCTGCGGGCGTTCGCCAAGCATCCACCTGACGGTGCAACCAACTTCGGTTGGCTGTGGATTGATTCGATTCTCGAGACCATCAAGGCTGCTGGCCCGGCGGGCTGGTTGCTTCTGGCGTTATATGTGGGATCACAGCTGGCATCTTCGTGGGTAATGGCTACGAGCCCTGATCCCCGACAGCGCTATCTGAT
>CAYNNW010000464.1:0-2022 GCA_964398435.1 uncultured Gaiellales bacterium
GAGGGCGTAGCAAATTTGCTACGTTGGACCCCTTGCGCGTAGCAAATTTGCACAGGCACCCCGGATTTAATGTAATTTCGAACGCGACGGGACGCTGAACGTAGCAAATTTGCTACGGGTCCGCCGGAGAGCGCTTGCGCGCGTTGCTTCCAGTAAGCTGAGGTCGCTTCTTTTTGTCTTTCGAAGTTTCTATTACTCCTTCTAGTAATTCAACGAAAAGAAAAAGGGTAACGAAGAGCGCCGCCGGTCAAACGGCGCTCTTGTTCCCTTTTCTCAGTGTGGCGTCAGGCAGTCGGCAACCACAGTCCGCTCACCTTCGACTGAACGAAGGCGGCTCGCTGCGGCACCGGCATGGCTGGAACGCGAATCACCTCGACGCCCGCGTCTCGATAGACTTGCTCGAGCAGCGGTGTCAGGCGAATCGTGAATCCCAGGTCCTCGAAGTCGGGCCTGATGCCGTCGCGCTCGAAGGTCGGCAGTGGCTCGAGGAGGAAGACGACCAGGTAGTGCGAGACGTCCACCGACCTGAACAACTCGGGGATAGCGAGACCATCGTTGAGATAGTACGCCGGTCCGTCGAGCTTTCCACGGTCGAGAAACGTCAGCGCGCCCTTGTCGAACTGACCTTCCGTATCCTCTTGCTCACGCAGGCATTCGAGCTGGAACCCGTGGCGATCGACGGCGGGATTGAACTCGCCGCGATTGATCACCTTGGTTCCGGCTTCGTCAATAACCGTGTGACCCAAGCTGCGCAACCACTTGATGAGAGTGGTCTTGCCGACGCTTGGGCCACCGGAGATGACGATCCAGCGTTTTCGCGCTTTCATACCATCACCTCCTTCTGCTTCAGGTTGTCCGGGCGAGCGCCGCAGCAACCGCTGCTGCGAAGTTCACCGCGGGGTCGGTTTCCGGTGCCACCAAATCGGCAGCTTCCTTCGCCGGCTCAGCGCCGTGGTTCATGCAGACGCTGAGACCAGCCCAGCGGAACATGCCCACGTCGTTGACTCCGTCGCCGAACGCCATCACCTGGGACTGTGAGATCCCGAGATGACGCGCCACGACCTGGAGTCCCGACACCTTGCTGACGCCCTTCGAGATCAACTCCAGGGTGTACGGGTTGTTGCGGATTGCATCCACTTCAGCACCGTACTGGTCCAGGATTTCCTTCTGCAGGGCATCGAGGTCGGCGGGGGTTTCGGAGAAGAGAAGCGACTTGTAGATGGAACGTCCGATCATCGCTTCCAGGTTGCTGAAACGGAAGTGACGACCCATCTCCCGGTGGCGCTCCATGCCCTCGTGCCAGTCGTACTTGCTCGAGGTATAGATGCCGTGTCGGAAGAAGTTGAGGCAGGTGATCTGCCTCTGGTCGGCTGCCGTCATGATGGCTGACGAGGCTGTGAGCGGCAGGAACCGCTCGCAGATGATCTGACCGCCGACACCAGGGATGGTGACCAGCGCTCCATCAGAACTGACCAGCGGCCCCTTGAGGCCGAGGTCCCGGTAGTAGGACACGGCATGGTGGAAGTTTCGCCCGGTGGCGAGAACGACCATCACATCGCGTTCCTTGAGTGATTGAACCGCATCGCGATTCTCTCGGCTGAGTTCACTGCCGAAGAGGAGCGTGTGGTCCAGATCACAGGCGGCGACTCTGTACTGCAACGTAGTCGTCATGGCTGAGTCTCCTATGGCTGGAAAAACACGCCGATCCAGCGTTCGGAGGCGTCCTCACGGATGCGCCCCCGAACGCTCTCGGCAGGAAGTTAGGACTTGCGGGTCTCCTCGCCGGCGCCGTCACCATTGCTGGTGCCGTTGCCGTCGGTCCAGTCCTCACGTCCCGGCAGGGCATGGCCCCACACGTCGCGCTTGTACTGGTAGAAGTCCTTGTGACGCGAGTCCCGTGAAACGACAGGCACCGTCTCCACGATTTCGATACCGTGGTCGCGGAGCACCTGCTGCTTCTCGGGGTTGTTCGTCATCACGCGGACCTTCTTGACGCCGAGGTCCTTGAGAATCGCGACAGCG
>CAYNNW010000465.1:0-2019 GCA_964398435.1 uncultured Gaiellales bacterium
ATCGACCTGTGCTGACCCGACAACTCGCGTGTAGCGCATGGTGACGGTTCCGAGCTCTGCTCGCAGCGGGAGTGTTTCCGGGACTCGTGCTCCCGCTGCAGATCGAGCCGCTGCGATGATTCGATGCCCGATTCGATCCCCAACCTCGTCTGCAACACCGGATTGCAGCAACCAGTGGTAGACCTCGCCGCAGATACGGTCTGCCTCGGGCTGCACGTCGCGGCGCAGGCGCGACAGCTCGGCGTCTGCGACTGCATCCTCCGTGTTGAGTCGAAAGGCGATCGATGCTCGCGTCAGACACGTGTCGACGTGGCCGCTGAATGTCCCGAGCCGCTCAATGATCTCGACCCACGCATCAATGTCAGTTCCTGCAGCCGCGGCGTCAACCTCCAAAGGCGCACCGGCGGACTGGACCCATGCTCGTGTCAGTGGGGCGGCACTGGTCATGCCGGCTTGAAGTACTCGAACTGGATTCGACACGCCCGACATGCCCACAGTGAGCGGCAGGCAGTGGGCCCGAATTCACTGATCCGGTCAACGGCTGTCGAACGGCAGGACGGACACGGTGGTGCAGCCGAGGTTCGCGGGCCATTGTTCAGCACTGCAAGACGCGATTCCCCGATCACGGTTGGCGGAGCGATTCCCGCCTCAGTCAACTGCCGCCGGCCGCACGGCGTAATCCAATCGGACGTCCACGGTGGATCCAATCTGGTTCGGACCGATACCTTCTGAAACCGCTGACGCAGCACAGAGGCAACGTCCTCGGCGATCCTGGCAGTCGCTGGACACCCGGCCCAGGTGGGAGTGATATCGATCGAGACTTCGCAGCCATCGGCGCTTGCCTCGACGTGCCGAATGATTCCCAGATCGACAATCGAGACGGCGGGAATCTCGGGATCCATAACGCCGGTCAGCAGTCGCCGTGCGACCTCCTCGGCGTCATGTTGAACTTCTGTAGTCATTTGGCCCACATTCTAGTTCGCCTGTGCCCTCGCTTCACACGGGCCAGGTTTCGTTCAGGTCTCGCTCAGCTCTTGTTCGACCGCCGCAAGTGCGTCGTCGATCCGCGCTATACATTCGGCCGTTGCTGCGTCGATGTCCTTGGTCCTTCCCCGCATCGTCGCTTCACGAAGCACTCCGGCCTTCACGTCGCGGCGCATTCGGTTGATCAGGTCCCGCCTCACCCCACGAATTGCAATGCGGCCGTCCTCTGCTGACCGGCGCGCAGCCGCGCGCATGGCCTCACGTCGCTCGGGGCCTGGAGGAGGAAGCGTCAGGGTCACACCGCCATCGGTGGTCGACGGCAGCGCACCAAGATTCGCTGCCGAGAGCGCTGAGACAATGGCACGTAGCGACCCCGGATCCCAGGGCGTCACAACGAACGTTCGTGGTGGCCGTACGGTGATACCTGCAATGTGCTTCAGCGGCAGCCGCGTGTCGCCGGCCAATGAGCAGACGATGTCGTCGATCTGTTGCGGCTGCGCACGTGTTGCATCGTGCGCCCGAAGGCGGGCGACTGCGTCATCCACGATACGCGTCATCGAGTGTGGTGCTGTCCTGCGGCGCGCTGTCACTGTCCTCCCCGCGTCCGCCCTGATCGGCCACGCTGCGCGCCCGGGCGGATCCCGAGCGCGCGCAGGTACGTGCCGGAACCGACAAGGCAGACCGGTTGGCGAAGGCGACTGCGCAACCCGCGGTCGCTGGTGACGACCGTCAACTCAACAACGCTGCCCATGTCGTTGACCATGTCAGCGATGGCGTCATCAGCTGTCCGCCCGAGCACGTCGACAACCTCGATGCCGTCATCGCTGGCCAGATCGCGCGCGTCGGCTGTCGCACGGCCGTCAAAAACAACGATGAGGCGATCCGAGTGATACTGCGAGTTGGCCGATCGCCAGTGGCACATTGCCTCCACAAGCACGACATCCGCAAGGTGCGGCCAGCACGACCGCTGCACGTTTCGGCCATCAACAACCCTCGTAGCTGCAGATGCGTCAGACAATCCGCCACCCACCGCCG
>CAYNNW010000466.1:0-2017 GCA_964398435.1 uncultured Gaiellales bacterium
GCCTCGAACGGCGACAGGCATCCGAATGTCCGGGGGGCGATCATGTTAGGGCAAATCCGGGGCGTGGCGGCTGTTTTCAGCTGTCATACGAAAATCCAGGCCGATCGGATGCAGCGATCCCGCGCGAGGGCTCGCGTCATCGCGAACTCATCGCACGGATATGCATCCGTTTGGCTGTCGCTTCCGTATAGGACACCACTACATCACTCGACCCGACCGGGAACGGCCTTGAACCGATGTCTCGACCAGGGCTCGACAAGACGGAGCGAAAACCTTGCGGATTGCCGTGATCGGATCGGGTATTGCGGGCCTTGCTTCGGCCTGGCTGCTGTCGCGCCGGCATGAGGTGACGCTGTACGAGGCGAACGACTACCTGGGCGGACACACACACACGCACGACATCGAGCTCGATGGCCGCTACCACGCGGTGGACACCGGTTTCATCGTGCACAACCCGGTGCATTACCCACTGCTGACACGGCTGTTCGACGAACTGGGCGTGGCCTCGCAGCCGACGAAGATGAGTTTCTCGGTGCACAGCGAGGCCAGCGGCCTGCAATACAACGCCGCCTCACTGGATACCTTGTTCTGCCAGCGCCGCAACCTGGTGTCGCCACGCTTCATCGGCTTGGTGCGCGACTTGTTCCGGTTCTATCGCGAGGCACCGGCCCTGCTCACCAGCACGGGCCCGGGCCCCACCCTGGGCGACTGGCTTGCCGAGCGCCGCTACGGTACGGCATTCCGCGACGAACACCTGGTGCCGATGGCGTCTGCGCTGTGGTCGTCGCCGGCCACGCAGATCCAGTCGTTTCCGGCGCGCCACCTCGTTCAGTTCATGGCGAATCACCAGATGTTGCAGGCGGAGCAGAGACCCGAATGGCGCGTGGTGCGTGGCGGCTCGGCCACGTACGTTCGCGCGATGCGTCGCTACTGGCAGGTTAACGAACGGCTGAACAGCCCGGTACGTGCGGTTCGGCGCGACGATCGCGGGGCGACGGTCGCAAGTGATGACGGTGTGGAACGCTTCGATGAGGTGGTACTGGCCTGCCACAGCGATCAGGCACTGGCACTGTTGGCCGATGCCAGCGAAAGCGAGCGCGCTATCCTCGGCGCAATCCCCTACCAGTCCAATGACGTGGTGCTGCATACGGATGCCACGTTGTTGCCGCGCTTGCCCAAGGCATGGGCAGCGTGGAACGCCTTCGTTCCGCGCGCTCCAGCCTCACCATGCACCGTGAGCTACTGCATGAACCTGCTGCAGGGCATCGATTCGCCTCTGCCCCTGGTGGTCACGCTCAATCGCAGCGAAGCGATCGACCCGGCCAAGGTACTGCGTCGCATGGAGTACCACCACCCCGTGTACACGCACGCGTCGGTGGCCGCTCAGCTGCGCAAGGTGGAGATCCAGGGCGTCAATCGCACGTGGTTCGCCGGCGCCTACTGGGGTTGGGGTTTCCACGAGGACGGCGTGCGCAGTGCAGTGGAAGTGGCGTCAGCGCTGGGCGTGCGCTGGGATGCAGGCCCGATCGCCGCGTCGTCATACAACAGGGAATTGGCCGCATGAACGCGGAACTGCACAGCGCGGTGTACGAAGGGATCGTGCGGCATCGACGGATGACCCCGCGTCCGCATGCATTCAGCTACCGCATGGCACAACTCTACCTCGACCTCGACGAGGTCGACGCGCTCTTCGCGAACCGCTGGTTGTGGTCGAACGGTCGACGCAATCTTGCCGAGTTCCGCCGCGGTGATTACCTCGGCCCCATCGATCTTCCGTTGGCCGAGGCGGTGCGCCTGCGCGTCGAGCAGGCCACCAGACGCCGCCCTGGAGGTCCGATCCGCCTGTTGACGCATCTGCGCTACGGCGGCGTCATCTTCAATCCGGTGAGCTTCTATTACTGCTACGCGGCCGATGGCCACACACTGGAATGCATCGTCGCCGAGATCACCAACACGCCATGGAATGAACGTCATGCTTACGTGCTGCCGCGCGAGACCGCCGTGACGCACGGCCGCG
>CAYNNW010000467.1:0-2005 GCA_964398435.1 uncultured Gaiellales bacterium
ACATTCTCGCCGGCTCCACGTCTTGTGAGATCGTCGGAGAAAACCATGAGTCGTTCGGCGAGAGATGTAAACGAATCAGCCCGCTTGGTAAACGTCGCGGTCGTGCGCATTCGAGTGAGATCCATGATTGAGCTCGCGTACGAGCGAAATTCGGATCGAACATCCATCGGCAGGGCCATCGCAGCACTCCAGTCAGTCAGGTGGCGGCGCCCCCCGTGGGAAGGGGGAACAGCGTACATCCGGGGGTATTGCTGGAGCGTGGTTCAGGAGCCCGGTGGGACGTGTCCGACGCACATGTGGCCCATCCAGGCAACGGAGCGGCGCGTCCGACCGTGCACGGTATCGGCAGCCGGGACTACGGCGATTCGATCGGTCTGCCCACGACCAGTGCTTCGCGTAGGTCGTCGCTGAGATCGTTGAAGTGCGCATCAGGCTGCACGCACAGCGCATCGAGTACGGTGGAAAAGAAGCAGCGCGCGCTCGCTGCAAGAATCACATCCATGATCTCGTCATCCGTGAGGCCGAGGTCGCGGAGCGGCTGAAGATCGGCATCGGACATGGATGCGGCTCCACGAGCCACCAGCTCCGCCAGATCCATGACCGCGATGTCGACGGCATCCAGCCCGCCACCATCGGCAGATCGCTGGTGCGCAGCATCCACAACGTCGATTCCGAAGTCGTCCCTCAGGATCAATCCATGCACCAGGCTGCAGTAGCTCGAGCCAAGCTCGCGCGCGGCCGCAAGAGTAGCCAGCTCGTAGCGGCGCAGGTCCATGTTCGACTTGATGGCCCCGTTCAATCCCTGCCAGGCAGCGAGGACGTCAGGACGAGCAGTAAATGCATTGGCAACGTTTGCGGGCAGTGACACCGGATTGACCTTCCGATAAGCGGTCGCTGTGACCGCGGTGATGCGCGTGCCGCCGATGCATCCCTGTCCAGCGGGCACACAAGTATAGTGAGCGACATGTTTGCCGAAATTGACCGGGTCTCATTCGTCGGGGCCGACACAATTCCCGCGGGAGCGGATTGGACCGAGGTGGACGTCCATCTCACATCCAGCGACGGTCGACACAGTACCGTTGGGCGCGCCGTGGTCTGCACCCCAAAAGGAGTTGCTGCGCACGTCGAGCGCATGGGGGTGTTGTTCGGGCAGCACCACATGGTGTTGTCGAATCTCTCGGCATCGGAGATTCAGCAAGCATTCGTGGCAAAAGGGCGCGAGGCTGAGAGTGATACGTGGAATGACGTACTGCGCCGTCTGTCGTCGGTGATGCTACTGAGCGATGCCGTATCGAATGACGTTGTTCGGAGTCCAATTGAGCAGCAATCACGAAGGCTGGCATTCTGGTCGCTGGCCCTGACAATCGTTCCCGTGGCGGCCGTGTGGTTCTCTGGATTCATTGGCGTCATGGTGTTGATGATGATCGCATCTGTTGCTGCTGAGGTGCATCCGGTGTTGGGGTACGCACCGTTTCTCGTTGTTTCGGCCCTACCAATTGGAGGCCTGGTCAATGCTATTCGGGCACGGCGTTGCCACAGCTCAGCATTGGTACATGGGGCCATCGTCGTGTCAGTCATCGCACTTGTCGTCGTGGCAGCATCGTGGCTCCTGCTTGTCGAAGCAGTCGGGACGAGTGGATCCGGCTTCTCCGATGGCATGCTGATGGACTGACCGGGTGGTAGGAACGCTGACGTTCGACTACCGTACATAGCCGCTCGTCGCGAATTTTGTGCAGCACCATTATCTGGCCGTCGACGTGTGAGGTCGCGGCGGTGTTATTGGTGGCGTCCTGGCACTCAGAATTTCGTGGCCTGTACTGCCGCGTCGCTGCCGCGGAAGTCGAAATACAGCCTGGCGCCTACCAGCGCGTCAATATCGGGCCTGTTGGCCTTGGCGTGCGTCATTGCTGGATTGTGCGACCACTGCTTGATCAGGTAGCCACTTTTTTCATCCCAGCCGTCGATGACTGCGTCGGTATCGCGCAGCGTCCATCCTGACTCGCCG
>CAYNNW010000468.1:0-2000 GCA_964398435.1 uncultured Gaiellales bacterium
CGTCAAGGACGCCGCGGGCAAGGGTGTTGCCCTGAGCTGCGCCGCCGGCAACTCGGGGCCAGGAACGGTGATCGGTTACCCGGCTGCCTACCCGGAGTGCCTGGCCGTTGCAGCTACCGACGTCAATTCGCGCGTGGCAACCTTCTCGTCGCGGGGATCGTTCGTTGATGTCGCCGCGCCCGGTGCAGGGATTCTGTCGTCGGTTCCGGGTGGCGGCTATGACACCTATAACGGCACCTCGATGGCAGCGCCGCACGTCAGTGGCGCGCTGGCTCTGTTGATCGCCGCTGGCGCCACTCCTGCCCAGGCGCGTGCAGCCCTGGAGCAGACAGCTCGCGATATCGAGGCGACGGGAATCGACAGTGCCTCCGGGCGGGGCCTGATCGACCTGCCCGCTGCATTGTCGATCGTTCAGGGCGGCGGCGCGCCGACTCCTACACCTACGCCAACCCCAACGCCGACTCCACCCCCGACGCCCGTGCCGCCCGCTCCGATTGCGGCTCCCAGTGTGGTCGACGGTTCATTTGCGGATGGGGATCTCGACGTCGAGCAACAGCTCGGTCGACTTCGATTCGGGTATCGGGCCAACCGAGATGGAATTACTCGTATGGAGATGTGCACCAGCTCCGGCAGTAGCTGCTCCGGTCGGATCTACAGGCGCGCGTCGGCCGGGAGCGCCACGCGACCACCGGCCGCTGCCGCGGACGTGAACGTCGCGCTACGAACCTCTGCAGGGATGCGCATGTACACATGTGCGCGCACGCTCGGAGCGGATCGGGTCTGGTCAGGATGGGGGTGCAGCGATGGCATTACCGTGCAACCCCCGCCGCCTCCCCCGCCTCCCCCGCCAGCTCCAACTCCTGTTCCCGCTCCCGATCCGCAGCCAGAGCCGGCGCCTGCCCCTTCGCTGCCGCCCGCCGATGCAACCGTGCCAACGCTCACGGGACTGACGATGATCGACGGCTCGCTGGCGACGGGCGATCTGGATACCGAACGTCTTGCGCGCACCGTTCGCTACGCGTACACGGTGTCGCGGCTGGGTGCCAGTCGGCTCGATGTCTGCGTGAGCACCGAGGTTGGCTGTGCTGGCCGCACGCTGCTGCGCCACGAGGACCCTGTGTTCAGCTCGTTCGGCCAGCAGCGCGGCGAGGTGTACTACTCCGGTGCAGATACCCGCCCCGGTGAGCGCTGGTATGCCTGTGGTCGCACGATCGACGCGTCTGGCGCCTGGTCAGCCTGGGGATGCAGCGACGGCATCTCGTTGGCCTGACCCGTCGTCGGTGACCAGGCTGCGACAACGCGGGCAGGTCGCCTCTGTTGAGTCTGAGCATCCCTCGCAGATCACGTGCTGCCACTCACACGTGGGCTCATTTCCGCAGTTGCGCACGCGATGCGAATCCGTGTGGCACCAGGTGCACTGACTGACGTCCTCGGCACCCTGCCCGAAGGCCACGTACTTGCGGCCGTCGAAGACATAGCACCAGCCCTTCCAGAGGCCGCGATTGCGAAATCGCTGCCCATACTTCACGATGCCGCCCTGCAGGTGGTACACCTCGCGAAAGCCGCGGTGCTTCATGTAGGCGCTGAGGTACTCGCAGCGCACATCGCCCGTGCAGTACGTCGCCACCGTGGTCTGCGGATCCAGCGTGTCCAGAACCTGCTTGATCTCGCTGAACCTGCGAATTCGCGGGGTGATTGCGCCCTCGAAGTGGCCAATGGCGCTTTCGTACTCGTTGCGCGCGTCGAGGATCACCAGGTCGTCGCGGCTGGAGAGCAGCTCGTGCCACTCCTCGGGAGTCAGGCCCGTGGTCGAATCGAAGACATCGAACTCTTCGTCCGGCGCCAGCGTCACGAGCTCCGGCCGAACCTTGACTGACAGCCGCGGAAAATCGTGCCCGGTGCCGTCGCTCCACTTGTACTCAATGCCGGTAAAGCGACTGTGCAGGTTCATCTCGCGCACGTACGCCTTGACGTCGTCGATGTCGCCTTCGAGCGTGCCG
>CAYNNW010000469.1:0-1995 GCA_964398435.1 uncultured Gaiellales bacterium
GCTGGCACGCGGCGTTCATCGAGGCAGCACGGTCAAGGTGAAGGTCTCCGGATTCAAGACTACGAAGCTCCGCGTGGCCGGCACCTTCGAGCAGACACCCATGACTGACTACTTGATCAGTGACGCCACCTTCGCCACCGTATTTCCGCCACACCTGCAGCGCGATGCGGCAGTGCTGGTCACGACCAGCGAGAAGGCGTCCACCTCCTCTGCACGGCGAGCGCTCCGCCGGGCGCTGAAGAAAGAGCCGTACCTGAAGGTCCAGGACCAGGCTGAACTGCGTGCCCAGGGCCGCAAGCAGGCTGCGCAGTTGCTCGGGCTCGTCTATGCGTTGCTGGGCCTGTCGCTCCTGGCAGCGCTGCTGGGAATCGTCAACACCCTGGCGCTGTCGCTCCACGAGCGCGTCACGGAAATCGGGCTGTTGCGCGCGGTGGGCATGACGCGCCGTTCGGTTGCGACGATGGTTCTTGGCGAGAGTGTCCTGCTGGCCGGAATCGGGGTTGTCCCCGGGCTCGCATTGGGCCTCGCGCTCGGGCTTGTCGCGGTTCGGGCGCTCGCCGACGAGGGGCTGCTGTTTGCGGTTCCGATCGGTGGCGTGATCTTCCTGGCAGTGATCGGCACCCTCGCCGGTGTCGTCGCCGGACTTCTCCCGGCCCGGCGCGCCGCTCGGATGGACGTGCTCACGGCGATCAACTCATAGCGCCATGATTACGCGATTGTGCCGATGGCGTTCGGCGGCTGGCGACCGACTGGTGTGCTAGCCTGATGCGGTACAAACCCGCATTCTGTTGCGGGTTCGAGAGGATCCGGCCGTGATCGACAGGGCCGGCAGCGCGGGCCGAGAGACGCCCTGCAGATCGTGACGGCAGATGCATGAGCAGTGACCAACAGGCGGAAACGTTCAGTTCGCTCGGGGTGAGCCCGGAGATCTGCGAACTCCTGGAAGAGCGCGGCTTCTCAGCTCCGTTCCCGATCCAGCGAGAAGTGCTTCCCAACGCGATCTCGGGTCGCGATGTGCTCGCCCAGGCGCCCACAGGCTCGGGCAAGACGCTCGCGTTTGCCATACCAATCATCCAGTCGCTGACCGGTGACGATCCGACCCCGACGGCGTTGGTCCTGGTACCCACGCGTGAGCTGGCCGTCCAGGTGGTCGACGAGTTCGCCAAGCTGATGGATGGGACCCGCTTCAGTGTCGCAGCCGTCTACGGTGGTACCAAGCTGTTTACGCAGGCTGAGCGCGCTGCGGAGGCCGATGTTGTCGTCGCCACCCCCGGACGGATGTTCGACCTGATGGAGCGCCATCTGATCCACGTCGATGGCGTGCGGATCCTGGTGCTGGACGAGGCCGACCGCATGCTCGACATGGGGTTCCAGCCGCAGGTTGACCGCATCGTCAACCACCTGGATCGCGACCGCCACACGATGTTCTTCTCGGCAACCCTGGAGGGCCGCGTTGGGCGAATGGCGCGGGCCTATACACACGATCCAGCCCACCACGAAGCCGGCAAGATCGAGCAGGCCGAGGGCGAGATCGAGCATCGGTTCGTGCGGGTGACGCGCGGCACGAAGCTGCCAACGCTGATCGACCTGCTCAAGGGGTACGACGGTCACGTCCTGGTATTCACCCGGACCAAGCGGGCCGCCGACCAGCTGACGCGCGACCTCGTTCGTGAGGGCGTGACCTGCGCGGCAATGCATGGCGACATGCCGCAGGCCGTTCGCGAAAAGACACTCGCCCGCTTTGAGCGCCGCGAGGTCATGACGCTGATTGCCACCGACGTTGCCGCCCGCGGACTCGACCTTGAGACCATCAGTCACGTCATCAACTTCGATGCCCCCGACGAGCGCACCAGCTATGTGCACCGCGTGGGGCGCACCGGCCGGGCCGGCCGCCACGGGATTGCCGTGACGCTCGTCTCGGACGAAGAGCAGTACGCGATGGGGCGGATCGCAGCCGAGCTCGGCCTGGACGAGCAGTTCCTTGCCGAAGGATTT